>NZ_JAUBOR010000014.1:125546-158080 GCF_036700305.1 Microcoleus sp. Z1_A1 | reverse complement strand
CGGAATGAAGCGAAAGTTTCACGTTCCGTTCTGAAGGAGAGGTAGGGGTAGAAATGCCCCTATCGACTCTAACTACCCGAAGCAGAAGGAAGTTGGGCATTACCCCTACTACATGAACGAATTAGTAGTTGGTCTTCGCCAATAGAAAAAGCAGCTTCCCAACTCAAACTTGTTTGTGAACAGAGCATCAATCCAGTCTTAAGTAATTAGACAGAATTAATTACACAAATACATAGTAGAATGATATTTCAGGCAAAATTATGAGTTAATTAGAATTTCATATGATGTTTATCAGGGAAATAAATCCTCTTTCGTCTAAATTGCTCGACTCGAATTTATCGCCAAAGCCGACATCATCAGGTACGTCAGAGAGCACATTGCCTCATATTAGCTTCGCAAGGAGTAAAAAAAGGAGAGTTAATGAATATTTTCAAAATAAGTTATAAGACCCTCTATAACTGGTTCAATCGGTGGGAATTAGAGGGAATGATAGGACTTTATAATAAACCAGGAAGAGGTTCTAAGCCACTATTTAAGTCTTCGCAGAAAGCCCAAATAAAAGAGTGGGCTAAACAAGAACCAAGGCAATTAAAAAATGTTAGCCAAAAAGTTCAAGAGACCTGGGGCATAACTCCCAGTACAAAAACAATTAAAAGAATACTAAAAACTCTAAATATGAGTTGGCATCGTATGCGTAAAGGAGTGGGAGGAACGCCTCCCGCCCAGGAATATCAAGAGAAAAAGGCACAATTAGAAGAATTAAAGCAATTGGACGCTCAAGGTAAAATTGATTTATATTACTTGGATGAAACGGGATTTTGTTTGATTCCTTGTGTCCCCTATGGCTGGCAGGAAATCGGAGAATATTTAACAATTCCTAGTCGTCGTAGTCAGCGAATGAATGTACTAGGAATCATGAATCGAAATAACCATCTTGAAACTTATATTTCCTCTCAAAGTATTAATTCAGATGTGGTTATTGCCTGTATTGATGCTTTTTTCCCCACAGTAGATAAGCCAACGGTGATTGTCACAGATCAAGCTTCTATTCATACCAGTGATGCTATTGTTGACAAACTTGAAGAGTAGAAACAACGTAATATTACTCTTTTTGAGTTGCCTTCTTACTCACCTGAATTAAATTTAATTGAAATTTTATGGCGGTTTATTAAGTATGAATGGATTGAAATATCTGCTTACAAGAGTTGGGGAACTTTTGTTACATCTGTGGAAAAAATCCTGAAAGAATTTGGAGAAAACTATGTAATTAATTTTGTCTAGCTACTTAGCAGTTTTAGATCGAGAATATGGCAATGCTGGTTGGGTACTAGCGCAAGCTTCCATTCAAGCTGATTGCTTAATGCGACTCCGAAAGAATGCCTGTTTTTGGTCAGCACCACCAGCATATAGTGGTCGCGGCAGACCACGCAAGCACGGGCAAAAAATGAGGCCGGGTGACCAAACCACATGGCTCGAAGCGGATGCTGTGATTGAAATTGACGAACATCCAGAGTTGGGGCAAGTCCGAGTCAAGCAATGGCTTGACTTACATTTTTATCGTGCGCCTGAACAGAGAGTAAATTTAATCCTCGTGGAAAGAATGAAGCCCATGTCAAACGGTCAGCCGTTTCCACCCTTGTGGTTGGCTTGGGTGGGAGAACGAACTCTACCCTTAGAAACAGTCTGGTTCAAATATTTACGACGTTTTGGAGTGGATCATTGGTATAGGTTTGCCAAGCAACGACTACACTGGACATTGCCTAACCTGAGAACTCCCGAACAATCCAAGCGTTGGAGTGATTTAATGCCGCCCCGGAGTTGGCAACTCTGGCTGGCTAGGGATTTAGTTCTGGAAAATCGACTTCCTTGGCAATCTGCTACGATTAATTTAACTCCTGGACGTGTTGCCCAATCAATGTTTTCGGTTTTAGTTGACATTGGTACTCCTACAAAAATCCCTAAACATAGGGGAAAAGCCCCCGGCTGGGAAAAAGGAAAGGTACGTACTAAGGCATCGTGCTATCCCACTGTTAAAAAACGGGTTTCTCGACGGAAAAAGTCTTCAAGATTAGCTGTTTAATCTTCTACCTCTTGAGTTTTTGAGCAACAGCTTGCCTTCTGCTAAAAGGCTGCTACTTTTAGCTGCACTGATTTTTTAGTCTAAACTACAGTTACTTGACTTTTCTACTTTAGATGAGAGTGCAATTGACGGAAGCCACCACTCCTGATAAGACCGTAGATTAACGATCGTACACAGGATACAATTTCCTTTCAGTCGATCGACTTTGCAGGAGAGCTATTTTGTGCAATCAAATTATTATCGATAGTTTCACAAGGAAGGGCGATCGACTTTGCCGCCGCCGATCGAACTGTGCGATCGATTCTGGGGGCGATCGAACTTTTGTACGCGCCTTCGATCGGGCTCTCGATCCTGGGGGCGAGCGATCGTATCCTCTCATTTTTGTGTCACATCTTCAGGGGATATCAGCACGCAGCCCTGTCTGGCCTGCGATGACACGGCACTAATTCTTGGATGAACACGGATCTCGCCCCAATCTAGGATACAACGAGGCAAGAAAACCCGCCCTAGCTTGTAAACTAGGGATAACAGAATACGCAGGAAAGATTTATGCCGTCGGAAAACCAAGACTTGCTCAAAACTCAAACACCTAACAGTCCAAAGTTGCCAGTTCCCTCAGACATTTTATTGAGCTTGGTCGCTTTACCCATGCTGGGCGGGCTGGTGGTGGCTAAAGCTGCTGCTGAGTTTGTTGCGTCGATCGGCGTTGAAAGCGAAGAAGTCTTTCGGGGTTCGCGCCTTCCCGTACTCAACTTTCCTCAATCACAGGATTAGAAAGCCCAAGGAAGGATGCTGCTGCTAGAAGTTAAATTTTGTGACCCCGCCCAAAAACGGATACGGTGCCACGTACTCCTGTCGGGGACAGATAAAAATTTTCGACCCTAGTTCAACATCCCAGGTTCATCTTTGAAGTAAATCTAAAAGTGTTCGACTTAGCGCGACTCAACTGACTTCTGGCCGAACGTCTCACGCCGATCGTCTAAAATCTAAAATCGCAAGTTAACTGACCTGAAAGCTTGACAATAGGTACAATCCGTGCTGTAAGAATTAATCTTTCCTTATACTTTGTACATAAGTGCCTTCTACTTTTAACGTTGCAATAAGTCTCAAATTTGACTGCAAACAAAAGTGTTTTAGGCGAAACTAAACCATACAATTTTCTTGACACCCGCAGCTATTGAGGAACAGCCCGATGAGTTCAGTCCTCCAGTCTTCAGAACAGGCTATTGATGCAACATCTATTTCCCCTTTTCCCGCTTACTCAAAATCAGACCTGTTTCTACGAAATCGCCTCAAAGTTGTAGAGGACTTGTGGGAATCGGTGCTGCGACAGGAGTGCGGGCAGGAATTGGTGGATTTGCTCCAACAAATGCGATCGGTCAATTCCGCCGAGGGACAAGCCACTCACTTTCGCGAGTCGAATGTCGTACAGCTAATCGAAAAGCTCGACCTCAACGCCGCCATCCGCGCCGCTAGGGCTTTTGCACTGTATTTCCAGTTGATCAACATTGTCGAACAGCACTACGAACAGCGAGACCAACAGCTAGCTTACGCTAGCAGCAACGACGCTGGTGGGCGGATGTTTTCTAAGCTGCCAGGACAAGCAACGGATGCCCCCGATCGCCCCCGCCACCGGGAAGGCCCAGTCCCCGCCCAAATGGCTCCTCGCGGTGCAGACAGCGGCGAGACGATCGCCCGAGATGCGGGAACTTTTCACCAACTGTTCCCGATGCTGCTGCGCTTGAACGTGCCCAGCCAGCAAATCCAGCGCTTGATCGATCAGTTAGACATCCGCTTGGTATTTACAGCTCACCCGACGGAAATTGTTCGCCACACGATCCGCACCAAACAGCGACGAATGGCGAAGATTCTCCAACAGCTAGACCAAGTTGACGAGAAATTTCAGGTGATCGGAACCGACTCTCAAAGCCCCTACCCGGTGTCTTGCTGGGAAGCAGCGGCTCTCCAAGAGCAACTGATGGAAGAAATTCGCCTCTGGTGGCGCACTGACGAACTGCACCAGTTCAAGCCGACTGTACTTGACGAGGTGGAGTACACTCTCCACTACTTCGAGGAAGTTCTGTTTGATGCTATTCCCGAACTCTACCACCGCTTAAAGCAAGCTTTGCACGCTTCTTACCCTTATCTGAAACCGCCTAGTTACAATTTTTGCAAGTTCGGTTCTTGGGTGGGATCGGACAGGGACGGCAATCCTTCGGTGACTCCGAAAGTTACTTGGCAAACTGCTTGCTATCAGCGCCACTTGGTGCTAGAGAAGTACATCAGCGCGGTGAAACGGCTAAACGAACTTTTGAGTTTGTCGCTGCACTGGAGCGATGTGCTGCCGGAATTGCTGGAATCTCTCGATCGCGACAAATCGGAATTCCCGGAGGTTTACGAGCAGTGGGCAATCCGCTACCGCCAAGAACCTTATCGGTTGAAGCTGGCCTACGTGCTGCAGCGGCTGGAAAATACGCGCGATCGTAATTGGCGGCTCTACAAAGGAGACGAATTGCAGCGGGAACGCGAAGCTTTGTCGGAACATCCCGGAATGACCGGCCTTTATCGATCGGGGGCTGAGTTTTTAGCCGAACTCAAGCTCATCGAACACAATTTAGTGGAAACAGGTTTGAGCTGTCGGGACTTGGAAAATCTGCTCTGCCAAGTAGAAATTTACGGGTTTAATTTGGCTTACCTAGATATTCGCCAAGAGTCAACAGTACACTCGGACGCTTTAAGGGAAATTGCTGAATACTTGCAAATTTTGCCCAAGCCTTACAATCAAATGTCGGAATGCGATCGCATTATTTGGCTGGCAACGGAACTGCAAACTCGCCGCCCTTTAATTCCAGCAGAATTGCCCTTTTCTCCCAAAACTTGCGAGACGATCAATACCTTCCGAATATTGCGGCAAATGCAGCAGGAGTTTGGCTCGGAAATTTGCCAAACTTACGTCATCAGCATGAGCCACGATGTCAGCGATTTGCTGGCGGTTTTGCTGTTAGCAAAAGAAGCGGGACTTTACGATCCCGCAACAGGAATTAGCAACATTCAAGTAGTTCCCCTGTTTGAAACGGTGGAAGATTTGAAAAAAGCGCCGGAAGTAATGCAAAAAATATTTGATCTGCCGCTTTATCGAGCTTTGCTAGCAGGAGGATACGCGCAGGAACTAGCGGTAAAAAACGCCGAAAATCTCAAATGCCCCATCGAAAATCTCAAATTGCAAGAGGTAATGCTGGGCTATTCGGACAGCAATAAAGATTCTGGTTTCCTCAGCAGCAATTGGGAAATCCACAAAGCTCAAAAGGCTTTGCAAATGGTTGCGGAAAAACACGGTGTGGAGTTGCGAATTTTTCACGGCAGAGGCGGTTCTGTAGGGCGCGGTGGTGGGCCTGCTTACAAGGCAATTTTGGCTCAGCCTGGAAAGAGTATTAACGGGCGAATTAAGATTACTGAACAAGGCGAGGTTTTGGCTTCTAAATATTCTTTGCCGGAGTTGGCGCTTTACAATTTGGAAACTGTGGCGGCGGCGGTAATTCAAGCGAGTTTGCTGCACACTGGTTTTGATGGCATCGACCCTTGGAATGAGATTATGGAGGAGTTGTCGGTAAAATCGCGATCGCACTACCGCAATTTAATCTACGAACAGCCGGATTTAGTTGATTTCTTCCACCAAGTTACCCCCATTCAAGAAATCAGCCAGTTGCAAATTAGTTCTCGCCCGGCCCGTCGCGGTGGTAAAAAAGACATCAGCGGTTTGCGAGCAATTCCGTGGGTGTTTAGCTGGACTCAAAGCCGCTTTTTGCTGCCTTCTTGGTACGGTGTCGGCACAGCTTTGCAAGAGTTTTTGCTGGAGGAACCGGAAGAACACATGAAACTTTTGCAGTATTTCTACTTGAAATGGCCGTTTTTTAGAATGGTAATTTCTAAGGTGGAAATGACTTTATCTAAGGTGGATTTGCAGATTGCAGAACACTACGTGCAGGAGTTAGCTTTGCCAGCGGACAGGGAGCGTTTTAAGGCTTTATTCGATCAAATTGCTGCCGAATTTCACTTGATTCGCGATTTGGTTTTAACGATTACCGGACACCAACGTTTGTTGGACGAAGATCCATCGCTGCAGCGATCGGTGCAGTTGCGAAATGCGACGATTGTGCCTTTGGGTTTGTTGCAGGTTTCGCTGCTGAAACGCTTGCGGCAGCATGGTAGTGGCGGGGTTCCGGGGGTGATTCACTCGCGTTACAGCAAGGGTGAATTGTTGCGGGGAGCTCTGCTGACGATTAATGGAATTGCTGCGGGGATGCGGAATACCGGCTAGGCAAATAGTTTTGAGTTGTGAATTAGTGGTAAGGTGCGCGATAGAGCACCTTGCTACTGTTAGTTTCAGAATTCGGGCGATCGCCCATTGTATAGCAATCCTCGCATCATTTGTGTAATTCTTGTAGGGGCAAACCCCCCGTGGTTGCCCCCATGAGACCGGGGTAGGCACTCTTAACACTACCCCTACATCTTTTTACGACTCCTGCAAGGATTGCTACAGCATATTCCATGTAGATGTGGTACACACAATCTTCTAGCCCGTGTAAGGTGCGGATACACCCGTCAATCTGTAAGTTTTATCGACCAATATTTCGCCGCGACGCACCCTACAGATTAACACCACACAATATAGCTTTATAGTGTACTTCATGAACCACCGAAGAGGCTGTATAGTCACAGCCATAGGAAACTGTTCGCTATGCTAGCTGAGATTTTTTTATGTCTAAACGGAAACAGTCTCAAGGTTGTCGCCCGATGCTGCGGCGCACTTTTTTATTTTTAACGGGCCTAGCTTTGGCGCGGGTGGCGGCTGACTATTTTGCGATCGCCCAAAACCGAGATAGTTTCTTGACTCTCATGGGTCAACTGTGGCAAAAGTCACTCGCTTTTTTATCAAGTATACAATCAAATCAAACTCCTAAACCTCTCCCTAGCAATCCCATTGTAAAATCGGCAAAAACAAATCAACCTCTGCCGAGTAATCCTATTGTAAAATCGCCCGAAAATCCTCCTGCTGTGCAGCCGTCTCAACCTAAAATTATCAAAAAACGTTCTGCTAAGCAAGCAAAACCTGTAGAAGTCAGCAGCAAAAATGTAGCTGGCGCAAGTTTTTATCTCACAACTATTGACCTCGCCGACCCAGAAAATTATATCACAATAGGGTTAGCTAATAATGCCGATTTTGCTAATACTTCTAAAGTAACGCGGGGCGACGAACCTTTTGAAAATATGGTGGCGCGTTACCGGGCTGCTGTTGTTGCTAACGGGACTTTTTTTGGTAAAGATGAGCAGAAATCTGTGCTGGGAAATATGGTGGCGGCGGGTAAGTTTATGAAATATAGCCGCTGGGAAAATTACGGCACGACTTTGGGAATTAAAGCGGGAAATCAATTGGAAATGGTGACGGCTAGAACTGAAGGTAAGCCGGATTGGAGTCAACATTGGTTTTCTCTGACCAAGAATTTCAAAGGTGGTACCCGCCACGTGATTTATCCGTGGAATCAATTCTTTAATCGAAAATCGAAAATCCTCAAGAAAGAGCATTTATCTCGCGCAAGTCAATCTAAAATCTAAAATCTAAAATCTAAAATCGATTGACTTGCGGGCCGAGATTGGTTAAAGGGGGGAAAGTTTGGCTGTCTCCTTTATCGGAAGGTTTTAAAGATTCTCATGTTGTGGGCGTGGGTTCGAGAACGGCGATCGGCTTTCCAGCTTCCAGAGATAAGTTATTTTTGGTAACTTTTTTTGATAGTTTGTCTTGGGAAGCAGAAGGTAAGGTTATGCAAGAGATGGCGTCCCGCCCTCGCCCGTGCTACGGCTGTTTTGAAGCGATGAATTTGGACGGTGGTGCTTCCGTGGGTTTGGCTCATCAAGGGCAGATTTTATTGCCGCCGGGACGGAATTTGACGAATGTCCTGGTGGTTTACGATCGCGAATATCCAGATCCTGCTCAATTAAAACAGTCTTGGGAACGCTTTCAAAAGGGTTCTCGACCAACACCGGACAAATCAGTGTTTTTTAATTGAATCGGCAATTACTATAATAGGAAGTAAGCTTTTGCAGGCAAAGATTATGACAGCAACAAAAGAAAGAACCTGGACAGTCGAAGAATATCACCGCATGATTGAAGCTGGCATTCTCACTGAAGGTGATAAGATTGAATTGCTAGATGGGAGAATTGTTGAAATGAGCGCACAAACTCCACCCCATGCTGCTACAACCCAACGCAGCGATCGATATCTACAACACCTGCTCAGAGATTTAGCAGCAATTCGCGTGCAGTTGCCAATTACTTTAGCAACTTCGGAACCGGAACCAGATATAGCAGTTGTTTGTATCGATCCGGGTGCTTATAGCGACCATCACCCAAATCCTAGCGAAATCTTGCTGTTAATTGAAGTTTCTTACGCGACATTACAAATTGACCGCCGGGAAAAAGCCCCGATTTATGCGAGAGCAAATATCGCTGAATATTGGATATTAGATGTAGCGGCCCGCGAGGCATATATTTACCGGAATCCCGCACCGGGAGGCTATCAATCTGAGATAGTTGTTGCAGATAACGCTGCGATTAGAATGCTAGCTTTTCCTGAGATTGAGATTAGTTTTTCCGAACAGTTTTTGCCTGTTTAGTTTGTGTTTTAGCTTTAACCGCAGATGGAGCAGATAAACGCAGATGGACGCAGATAAAGAGTTAAAACCAAGATGTTTGGGAGTGGTTTAAATCTAAAGGTGGTGGTCAAATGGAGAAATGAATTCAATGGCCTTTTATTTCAAATCTTGAATTATTAGACCAACTTCGGCAGTTATCCCCTGCTGAGAAGTTTCAAATAATGCAGTTTTTAATCGCTGAATTGGCGAAAGAAGAAATGTTAAAGCCATTGGATAATGGCGCGGGTTATCGTGTTTGGTCGCCTTATGATTATGGTGATGCTGCCCAGAAACTAATGAGTTTATTAGAACAAGAAGAAACGAAAGAAAAGGCGAAATCCTAAACGATTTTCTTTTATCGAACGAAGGAATCAAGCAGGAGAAACTAATTTTTTTCCCTGTGTACCGATAACTTTAAGCTATCGGGATTGTATTTCGGAGACTTTGGGTTTGTTTGATACGGGATCGAGTCTTAATGTTTTACCGTACCATCTTGGTTTAGCGTTGGGAGCTGTTTGGGAGGAGCAAACGCTTTCAATTCAGTTAGCAGGTAATCTTGCGCCAGTGGAAGCCAGGGGTTTAGCTGTTGTAGGACAAATTAAAGATTTTTTACCTGTTCGTTTAGCTAGAGCCTCTCATAAAATAGAGAGTGTCGTAACTGAAGACTAGCACTATGCATAACTTATTGATTCTCAATGATCAGTCACTTTCCTTTATTCAGGAGCCTTTTCTTAGCGACTTTGTAAAAAGCTATTGGGACAAGATAGCTTTTGTAATTCCTGTAACTAGAAGCGAGGACTTTAGGCAATTCCCCCACTCTGACGTTATAAACAGAGGATACACTGTAGACTGGCTATTTGCGATTGTTCCGAATCCTCATCACCCACTCGATGTGGACTGGATTTTTTTACGACCTAGACAAGCTCATCCTTGGTGGTACGGAAACCATCCAGCTACCAGTAACTTTAATAGTGGTGGGTCAACACATTGTCTTGAAGACACTTTGAGACTGGTTGAAACACTATTCAAAGGTGATCGAGTACAGGACTCCTGTTGCTATATACCAGAGTTGTACACTAATAATCCACCAAGAACTTTTGAATCTCTGTATAGCTATAAGCTTTTTTATGCAGCTCAGGATTTAGCAGCTTCAAATTATCCCTCATTTGATGATTTGCACGATAAAGCACGAGAATTCTCGAATGCTGTTTGCTTAGGATTGTATGGCTGTAACGATGCAACATTAAATATGCAGTGGCGAGTAGAATCTATGCGTAGCGCTGGATTTTGGACATCTACTACAGTTGAACTAGCGGATAAGGTGACGCTAGCCATGAGGTTATCTGGAGAGTCAGACCGCCATATAAATGTACGTCCATCAGAAGCTTTTGAGCAGTGGATGGGACAGCACAAGAATGATGAGAGAGAACCTCTACTTATCCGAACTAAAGATGACATTCTGTTCTGTGATCCTCAAGTTCCTACTACTTACCGTTCCGATGCTTACTTCTTAGACTGCGAACAACAAAACATTCAAAGGTTGGGTCGCAATGGTGGAGATATCATACGAACATTAAAGACTTGGGGTATTAATCCAAAGGATGACAGACTGCGGTTTTTGTTTTGATAATCAGTGGATAAGTCCTGCATTCCCTACGGAGAGTTTTCCCACTCGGCGGTAAGCTTGCGGAAATTGTATTGAGACGCGCCGGGGTGACAAGTAACGCAACTGCTGATATTTGCGGGTTGTGACATTTTGACTTTGGGGTGCAAAGCTTTGAAATAGCGAGAACTGGCGACTCGGTAGGCGAGTTCTTCGTCTTTGGCTTGGGGACGGGAAAAAGTTTGCAGGTAGTTCCAGACTAGCAGGCGGGGCGGGTCTACTAGCAGTTTGATGGTTTGTCCGTAGTGTTGGGGATCTTGCAGCAATCTGCGCCAGGTTTCTGTAGGTAAGACTTGTGGCGGTAAAGCGATGTGACAGGTGGCGCAGTTTTCTAGGTACAGTTGCTGTCCGAGTTGGTAGCTTTCGGGGATGCGATCGACCGTACCGGTATCCTCGATCGAAGACACCTGAGCAAGTCGCGCGGGAGTGCGAGAGTAGGCAGTCTGAGCAGCAACCCATCCGCCACAGGTACAGCAGATTATTATCAACACTAGCAACTTTGAGTAAAGCCCCCGCAAGCCTACTCTGCGACGTTTGCGGGGTTTTTCCTGTTTCATAATTCTGAATTTATTTTTGGTTAAATCACGGGTATGCTCATGCCTTCGCGGGCTAAGCAGCTATTGGCGAACGCTGCCTGCACCTCTGCTTCTGTACGATCGAGAAAATTGTCATCGTGACCCGGATCATGGTGAAACATCACGATTTTTTTGACTCCAGCAGCTTTGGCTATTTCTACTCCTGCTTGCCAAGTCGAGTGTCCCCAGCCGACTTTTGGGGTTTTGAAGTCGTAATACTCTTCGTTGGTGTAGTTGGCGTCGTAAATCAGCACGTCGGCGTTGCGAGCTAGGTGTAACACGTTGTCGTCCAGCCGATCGGGAAAATGTTCTGTATCGGTGCAGTAGACGGCTGTGTGTCCCTCCCAAGTGACTCGATATCCGATCGCGGTGTTGGGATGGTTCAGCAGTGCCGTTTCTATTTTCACATCGTCGAGTTCGATAATATCCCCAGGCGTCAAATCGTTGAATTTGAGGTCTGACTGCATCACCTGGATGGGGACGGGAAAATTGGGGTGCACCATTTGGTCGGCAAGACGGTGTTTGATTGTAGTGCCGTTGGGGGCGATCGCACCGTAAATGTGAAAACAGTTCCCTGGGATAAAGGCGGGAGTAAAGAACGGAAAGCCTTGAATGTGATCCCAGTGAGTGTGGCTGAAAAACATATGGGCTTCCACCGGCATTTGCCGCAGCAGATTGAGGCCCAGAACTCGCAGGCCCGTACCGCCGTCAAAAATCAGGCGTTTTTTGCCCAAGCGCATTTCTACACAGGAGGTGTTCCCTCCGTAGCGAAGTGTTTTGCTGCCGGGGGTGGCGATGCTGCCCCGCACGCCCCAAAACTGAACGACAAACTCGGTCAAAGGACTATTTTCCATAGTGGCTTGGCGATCGGAAGGCTGTGGATTGGGTAGAGAGGGTGCGGAATCTGGCATTTTTTTTAGTTTTGGGGGCTGGAACTTGGGAGTTGAAATCTTAGTTTTTACTTTTTAGTTTTTAGCAATCTGTACTATAATAAAGCCCTCGATCGGGAAACTATTCGAGTGCCTAATACTTGGGCTGTTAGAATTCTCAACCTTACCGATTCGTGTAGGAGATGTCACGCTTGAGAGATGATTTGTTGCATCATCCGGGCAGCCCGCCGTGTTCTGTGTTCTGAGATTAAGATAGCGCCGATCGCTCTAAGTGTTAGGGTAAAACTTCCTCAAACGTAGAACGCATTCCTCTGGGGTAGAATTTGCGCTTCATCTTACTCTAGGAGTAGTATTTTTTTCAAGATTGGGGGCGGGGCGCGGTTTTGAGGAATGCTGTTCCGGTGAGTCGGCATTCACGACTGATTTGACATTCTAGCTACCCGTTCCTCGACTGCATCCCTAGACGTGCAGCGATCGCTTTATGTTCGGCCCCCTGAGTTTTTAGTCGGGTTGCAGTCGAGGAGTGCGGGCTAGGGGCTTATTTGCGATCGGCTGCGATGCACTTTTCCACTAAGGGCATGACTTGATCGACATCTTGCCAACCCAGAATTTCCGTGACTTTTTTCTCCAAATTTTTGTAGGTTCTAAAAAATTCGGCTATTTCGTCCAAGCGGTGGGGGGCTACGTCTTTGAGGGACTTATAGTGAGCATAGCGGGGGTCTTTGTCGGGAACGCACAAAAGTTTTTCGTCCCTGTCACCTCCGTCGATCATTTCCAGCATTCCGATCGGACGGGCTGCGATTATGCACCCTGGAAATGTGGGCTCATCCATCATCACCATGCCGTCGAGGGGGTCGCCATCATCGGCTAAGGTATTGGGTATGAAGCCGTAGTCGCACGGATATTGGACTGAGGAAGAAAGCACCCGATCGAGAGCAAAGGCTTGTAAGTCTTTATCAAATTCGTACTTGTTTTTGCTACCGGCGGTAATTTCGATGAGGACGTTGAGCAGTCCTGGTTTCGGCTGTGCCGGAATTAGCGATAAGTCCACAACAATATCTCCAAGTTAACAGATGATTGGGATGAGTGCTACTTGCCAAATCCCTTTGATAGCATTTTACGGGCGATCGGGCCTTTCGGCTGCATGAGATTGACCGAAAGCGGGGGAGTGTGTCGCCGGCTGGGGGAATACACTCGACGGGCGGGACGCCCATCCCACACAAGAGAGAGGGGACGGGCGGGACGCCCATCCCACACAAGAGAGAGGGGACGGGCGGGACGCCCATCCCACAGGTTGAGGGCGCAAAGCTTTGTTTTGGCAAAGGAGATATTTTCAGAACCATTTATTCTGTTTACCGTCTGTCAAAATTATTTTAATTTTCAAACCCAACCACTGGCTCAGTTCTGTTGCTAACCACTTGATTTCTGATTCACTTAGTCCCTCCTTCTCTCCTAACTGATATTTGTGCTTGCCTGCTTGAACTATCATCTGATAGACTTTCCCTAATCTCACTTCCGAGTAGCTCTTCTGCATAAGTAATGATGCCGTTTTATATAACCCTGTAGCTATTGATAAAGCAAAAATCATAACTTTTACACCAATACCGCTGTTTCTATATTCACGTTGTTGAATTTTCAACTGGCCAATCTCCTTCCTGGGAGATGGCTTGGCATGATTCCATCTCAACCCCAGCAGATTGCTTGTCTGGGAGATTTGCTGCCGATCGATTCTGAGACGCCTTTCCCGAAATAGTGCAAATATCAACTTTAGTCCTGCCATACATAACAAACTTCCTGATATTATTATAAAAAATTGGGAATTTATATTTAACGCATCGCTCAACATATCCCTTGCTATAAATGAGACAGGACTCGCAGATACCAGAGCCGAAAGCGTGGCAATTAAACCAAAATCGATGCCTTTGGGCGGAATTACAATTTCTATAAATTCCGATTTTTTTGTAAGTTTAATATCGCTGCCTTGTGGCTGCAGCACCACCATAGGATTTTTGTTGATCGGGCGGGGATTTTTAAGCCCTCGCCATGCTTCCCTAGCCGAAGATAACCGTTTGGAAAAACTTGGTTCTGTCATCCACTCCAGCCAATCTATTAAATTAGGATTGAGCTGCGGTACCCGATCGGCAAATTGAATTTTCAAATCCTGCTGCGACAGTTCGGTGGGATGCAAACCCGTTACCAAATAAATTAAAGTTGCACCTAAACCGTAGAGGTCAGAAGCCGGAACCGAGCGCCCGCCAAATTGTTCGGGTGCCATATACCCGTAAGTTCCCACTACTGTAATTGTGCCGCCAAATTTTGCAGCTTGGTTCTGCACCGAACCGAAATCAACTAAATAAACTTGTCCGACCGAGTTACCCGATCTGCTGTGCAGTAAAATATTACTGGGTTTAATGTCACGGTGAATAACAGGCGGATTTTGCTTGTGCAAGTAATTCAAAATTGCTAACAGCGATTTAGCTAATTGTTTCACCTCGCTTTCGCTAAAAGTACGCCCCGATCGCAAATGCTCTTCCAAAGTTTTTCCCTCTACATAAGTCTGTACCAGGGCAAAGCTTTTACTGTTTAGTTCGTCAATTTCCAGGTAATCGAGGTAGCGCGGAATTGCTGGGTGAGAAAGTGCTTTTAAAGTTTCCGCTTCCCGTTCAAATAGCTTGAGGTCTTGCCATTCAAAATCGCTGCCGAGGAATAGTTGTTTGATAACAACTAATTCTTGAGTTTGTAAGTCACGAGCCAGCAGCGTTTGGCGACCAGTTTGTTTTCCTAGTTGTCGCTGCACTTCGTAGCGTTCTGCTAATATTTTGCTGGTCATATTTTTTTACATGAATTTGAGTGTGAGGGGAACGTCGGGGTTCAGAAACCGGGTTTTTTAGCGAGTCTGGCGGTTGTAATGCGTCTTTTCGTAAAAACCCGGTTTATTTGCTCGGAGTGCGTCCAGAACTGTAAATTTTAGATTACAGTCCACTTTCTTTTTGATACCACCGGGCAATAGACTTGCTACTTGCCCCCATTGACAGTCCTGCAATTAGCGACGGTGCTAGCACGAAAACAATCTCAACACTCAAGTCGTTTAGCTTATTCCAATCCATTATCCGAAAGTAGACGATGCTTGTCGAGGTACAGAGTACGATACTAATTGCAGTTAAAACCTGTCGGTGAAGTTTGGGATTAGTTAGGGGAAAAAACCACAAGCGCGTCACAATTCCTACGATTATTCCGTTCCCCAACCCCAGCAGCAAGCCCAGAAGAAGACCGATTAATCCTCCGAAAATTGTCGCCACTACCGGCAAAAGAAAGGTGCCGTAAATTGCTGCACAAGCTCCTACACCTAGAGTGCCCATCCAAGTGCTGCGCCCGATCGCATTCTTGAACAACCTAGAGGTATCTAGCGTTTTTCCCAGTCTCAATGTCTGGGAATATTTATTTATTTCCTGTGGTTTTTCTAGAACTTCTTTAGCTATTTGGACTGAGGCGGGACGGCATTCTAAACTCGGATGCGTCATCCACTTCAGCCAATTGGTAAAACCGGAACTCAGTTGGGTGAATTGCTCGAACTCGATCTGCAAATCTTTCTGCGGCAAGTCGGCTGGATGCTGCTTGGTAATTAAGGCGATTAAGGTGGCTCCCAAGCTGTACAAGTCGGAAGCTGGAACTGCTCTCCCGCCAAATTGTTCGGGCGGCATATAGCCATAAGTTCCGACAACGGTGACTGTTTTTCCTTGTTGGGTTGCTAGGGTTTGAACTGCACCAAAATCGACTAGGTAGACTTTGCCGACGCTGTTGCCCGATCGATTCTTGAGTAAAATATTGCTGGGTTTAATGTCGCGGTGAATGACCGGGGGCTGTCGCTGGTGCAGATAGGCGAGGATGTCTAATAATGCTGTGGCTAATTGTTTGACTTCTCTTTCGCTGAAGGTGCGGCCGTCTGAGAGATATTCTTGTAGGGATTTGGCTGCGATGTAAGTCTGAACTAGGGCGAATCCTTTGCGCTTGGGCGTGTCGATTTCAAAGGAGTCGAGATATCGGGGAATTGCGGGATGGGATAGGGATTTTAAGGTTTCGACTTCTCGCTGGAACAGTTTTAAGTCTTCCCAGTTAAAGTCGCTGCTGAATGACAGGAGTTTGACTACTACTTGCTGTTGGGTTTTTAAGTCGCGGGCGAGTAAGGTTTGTCTTCCTGCTTGCTTGCCGAGCCGCCGATCGCACTGATAGCGATCGGCTAATATTTCTTTTGACAAATCGCCGATGTTTTCTCCGCTCATCTTCTCTTGCCCTAGAACCGATTAAACCTAGTGTAGTTGACAAAAGTGCAATAATCGGAAATGTTTGGGCTAGGGCAAAAAAAATTTTATGTCAAATAGCAACCGCCTTTAAAAGCCAGCTTTCTCGCACAATCAAGAAGCGCCTGAGTTAAGCTGGAATTTAATTTTGGATTTGCTTATAAATTGACTGCACTACGTCGAGCAGGCTCAAGACTTGCTGCCATTCGGGGGCATCGGGGTTGTAGCTTTTGGCGCGCTGAGTTTTCAAACTGTGGTGCAAGAGGGAAAGCAGCGCGTCTGGAGACTGTAAGGAATTGTCCTCTTCATCTGCTGGGGTTTGGGCTGCATTTTCTTCGATGTCTTCTTTAATCTTTTGTGCTCGATCGGCGAGGGCTAAAGATCGGCCTGCCAGGTTTTCCGGCATTTTGGGCTGTTCGGACAAAGACGCGCTGGTTAGTTCTACCAATAGTTGACAGACTCGATCGACCCATTCGTGATCGTTTACTGAAAAGGAACCTGATTTGAACACTTGCCCGTCAGGTCTTTGTTGAATGGTTTGTACCTTCTGGATCAGAGGAATAGCCTTAACAGTGATATTTTCCGGGATTCTGGGGATATCTGACAGGGAGCTCCGAGCAATCTCCAGCAATAGTTGGTAAACCTGATCTACCCACTCAACATCTCCCGATTGCGAATTCCAATTATTCATAACTGACGCTAGTGGTTTTCTATATCTAAGACTAGAACATTGACTATCTGCGAAGGAAGCTCTTTTTAGGAGCCACTAACGCTATTAAGACTTAGGCGGACGGGGTGATAAACCCGGTTTTTGAGCGGATGTTTCGTCGCCTTTCTCCAAGATTTTTCTCAGAAACCGGGTAACGCTGCCGCCAGTCATAACTATTTTTAAGCGCTTCAAATAATAGAAGTGCTAAGTTTGTTGCGGTAGGTAGTGCGAAGGAAACACGTAGGGCGAAACCCCCGCATCTCGCTTGCAAATTCAAATCCCGTTATATAACCATAATACCTGTTGGAGCTTATTTACAATTACCTCAATAGGATATTAAGGTTAATTGGTGGTGGGATGGGAGGCGCACCCCCGATCGCGATCGCCCCCGCCCCGAACCTTGACGCTACCGCCCGCATTTGCTGTGGGCTACTGCTATTTTTCTGTGAGATTCCACACACCATCCCAGTTGAGTACGTCTGAAAACCCATGTTGAAATAACATACAGCGATCGACGTGCAATTTAGCTGCCTTGTTTTTCGGGTCAACTTCCAGAACGGCGTTAAATTCGCGTTCAGCGTCTTTAAAGGCTTGCTTGGCTTTTGGTTCTAAGGCTTTCTTAAACTCGCTCAGCAGTTTTTTCACCCGATCGAGTCCCAGGTTTTCAAATTCCTCATCTAACATTTCTGCAACTGTCTCGCAGGCTCGACTTTTAATTTTCGCCTGCAATAGCTGCCTGATCTCTGCGGGTTTCAACCGCTTGATTTGGGGATTTGATGGTTCTAAGATGTCTGCTTCCAACAGCTTTTTGACTTCGCCTTCTTGCAAGTATTTAATATCGTCTGCTGATAGGGGCTTGATTTTTGCTTGCAGCAGCATTTTGGCTTCGTCTTCCGAGAGGTTTTTGATGCCTTCCAATTTCAGCAGTTGGATTTCTGGCTGCAACAGTACGATGAGTTTGTCTGCTTCGGACAGGTTTTTCGGGTCGTACTCTGACAGCTTTTTCAGTTGATATAACAGGTTTTTGAGTTCGTGTTCCAACTGTTGCTCTAAATTGTAGGAAAGTTTCTTAATCTCTGCCTCCGGCATTTCGGCGACATCCTTTAAGATGTTTTTCACCTCACTTTCTGAGAGTCTTTGGCTGACTGGAGATTTGTAATGTTCGCGCCCCTTCGTGTAATGTTCTATAATTTGTTGCTGTGTTTCGGTTAGTGACTTGCCCACTGGCGAGTATCCCTCGCGGATGCCGACGAGTTCGTAAACGATTACGGGTTCGCTTTTGCCTTTGACAGTAATAAAGTCGAGTTCTCGCACGTACAGCCGATCGGCATAATCTCTGTAAGTATTGTCGCTGATGATCAAGTCGGTGCCGTACTGCTTGCTAGCGCCTTCTAAGCGAGAGGCGAGGTTAACGCCGTCTCCGATCGAAGTCAATTCCATGCGTTTGCTACTACCGATGTTGCCGCTGACAACTTCATCGGAATGTACGCCCATACCAATGCCGATCGGCAATTCGCCATGTGCCATACGATCTTGATTAAACTGGGCCAATTTTTCCCGCATTTTCACCGCCGTTTGCATCGCGCACCAAGCATGATCCTCTAGGGGCGCTGGAGAGCCAAAAACTGCCATCAGAGCGTCACCGATGTATTTGTCGAGAGTCCCACCGTACTCGAATACGACATCTACCATCACTTCAAAATATTTATTCAGCATCACTACCACTTCTTCGGCTTGCAATTTTTCCGTAAGTGTGGTATAGCTGCGAATATCTGAGAACAGCACCGAAACGTTTTTGCGCTTACCGCCCAATCCTGTATCGCCTGAAGCTAACAAAGCTTCGGCTACTTCTGGCGTCATGTAACGGTACATCAAGTTTTTGATTTGCTTGGCGCTGCTAATATCTTCCATGACGACTAACGCGCCGTTTACCTTGTTGGGGTCGGTAGCGTCAGTCATTGAATTAATCGAGAGATTGATACTCTGCCCCTCTCCTTCCAAAGTAAGCAAAACTTGATCGGGGTAATACTGCTGGCGATCCTTATCGTCTTCGGGAGACAAAGACGCATCAAACCATTTGGCAAAATCGCCTTTTTCTAACTTAATTAACTCGCGCAAAGATTGACCTTCGCCTAATTCTGCATCGCTGACACCCAGTAAGTTTTTGGCACTGGGATTTGTCGCTACTATATTGCCTTTTTTATCTGTAGAAATCACGCCGTTAGTCAAGGCGTGCAGCATATCTTTTTGTCTTTGTTCTTGCTGTTTGACTTCGGCAAACAGTTTGGCGTTTTGCAGCGCGACTCCTGCTTGGATGTTAAACGCCTTCATAAATTCCATGTCGTTGCGATTGAAACTCGCTTTCCACTGTTCCGGGGCATGAGGCCAATCTTCCGGGTTGTAGGGGGGGAATTCTCCTTGTCGTTTTTTATTAACTAATTGGGTGACGCCAATCAATTTTTTGTCCGAGTTAAAGACTGGCATACAAAGCATACTGCAAGTGCGGTAGCCCGACTTTTGATCTACTTCTTTGGAAGTGGCGGCGCGGGGGTCGTCGTACACGTCAAAGGGAATCAGCAGCGGTTCGCTAGATTGGGCGACGATGCCTGCAAAACCAGCGGTTCTGGGTATGCGAATTTCTTTAAGGTTGCCCCCCATCGGGATTTTAGTCCACAGTTCGTCTTTCTCTTCGTCGATCAGCCACAGGGTGCTGCGATCGGCATTCATGAGTTCTTGGGCTTGATCCATCACCCTTTTTAGGGTATCTTCTAAGTCTAAACTGCTCTGAGAAAGAGCGTTGACGGCATTCATCAGCGCCGTTGCTGCTCGTTGTCTCTGAGTTGCTGCGTAGAAAGATTTGGAAGATTCTAGAATTAGGCGAATCGAGGGAGCAAATTCTTTAAAAACTTGTTCGTCTTCTTTAGTAAATCCGTGCCTATCGATTTGTTCGTCTAAAGTCGGGTATTTTTCGTGATTTGGTCTTAGTTTATTAATCAGTTGAACAACTGCTACTAACTCTTTTGTATCTTCATTAATCAGGGGCATTGCCAGCATTGTATAAGTGCGGTAGCCCGTTTTTTCATCAGTTTTTTTGGCGTTAGCCGATCGTTCGTCGTTGTAAAAATCGTAAGGGATATTAACCACTTTTTGGAACGTGGCTACTTCTCCTGCAATGCCCACGTGGGCCGGAACTCGGATTTCTAGGTTTTTGCCATTTTCGTCTTTAGCGACGATCGCCCAGAGTTCATTTTTTTCGTCGTCTAATAAAAATATCGTGCTGCGATCGGCATTCAGCAATTCCCCTGTTTTGAGGGTAATCGACTGCAACATCTCGTTGAGGATGGCATCAAATCCCTCGCTCTCCAGGATATTGTCGAGCATTCCCAGGGTTTGATTGACAACCTTAAGTTTGTCTTCTACTTCCTTAACTACTACTGTGAAACTTTGCTTATTTAGAAGGTCAAGAATGCCAGAGAGGTTTCCTTGGCGCGGGATAATTGCACTGCTCCTAATTTCCGGGGGAGAATAATGTTCCTGATGATGATTTTCACCGCCGACAACAGCGACATCAATCACGTTGTCCAGAGAAGAGTAATTGGTGGAAGATGCAGATTTCATAGACCTTTACAGAAGCTTAAGTGTAAGGGTTAGTCTCTAAGCGAAGAGAGCCGGGAAGTTGATTAGTGAGTCACCTGTCGCACAAGACTCAAGTATGTTTGATACTCCCCACTGATGAATCAGGGGGATTCTTGACTAAGACCATAAAGGGACTTTCAAAGGCGTTATCAATGCGCCTCTACTGACTTCTTTGAGACAAAGCCCCAAAGTTGCCGCTACTTTTCTACCGATATTGCCTGCCCCATTGCAATCAGCATTAATCAACAAACCTTCAAGAGTACGGTACAATCCGCGCTTAATTCTTTGACCGCAAGGTTGCCACCCTTCTGGTTTTTCGCAGAATTTAGGTAGCAAATCAAGATCGATAAAGGAAGCCTTCGACGTATACGACTCTTCGGTTTCCACAAACCGAATCCCGTACTGCTCGCATAACTGAGCAATACGGGATTTTAGCCTGCCCGTTGGAATCTGAACAAAATTTTGATTAGTTTTATTTCCTAAACTAATACCATTTTTCATGACAGCATTCCAGCCGAATACTACAGTACCAATTTTATTGAGCAAGCAATGATTTATTACTTTTCGAGCTGCTTTGTTGACAGCATCCCGCATGGTGCGATTGCGATTCTCAGTTAAACCCTCCAATCGTTTTGACCAGTAACCATTCGCTTTCCCTGACATCAAAAACGCAACACGCTTGTTATATCCTTGATTGATGGACTTCAGATGTCGTCCGTCAATTATTAAGCTAGTCCCCACATTGCTGATACAAGTCAACCAATTGTTCATCCCGTGGTCGATCATCAAGACCTTGGATTGGTCTACCTCTACTTGGACATCTTTCAGTTTGTAAATCAACTCTAAATAGAAGGCACCGTTTCGAGGTAGAATCCTATATTCTCTGATTGCTTTGTAGTCGAGATTGGTAGGCCGAGGAAGATAGAAAGCATCCAAGCCGAACCAAGTTTTAACCTTGCTGCCCAATGGGAATCTCAGTAGTCCATCCTTAAGCCGGACAGAGCGACCTGTATAAGTCACTAAAGCTAGACCGCCTTGTCGATAATTCGGTAATCTAGGTCTTTGGGTTACAGTGCCTTTGCCAATTCCTCTCAGTAGTCCAATGTAGGATTTAAAAGACTCAGCGACGGTAGTTAAAATCTGTTGCGCGGTATCCGAATAAAATGCTTTGTAATGCAAGTTCTGGTTTTCTGTACCAAGCACTTTGTGCAACTGGGCCCTACTCGGTATCTTGCCTGTCTTGAAGTACATTTGGCGAGCATAATATATTCCGCAGTTCGTCAACTTTGACGACTCGCTACAAAGGAATTCTAGAATTGCTTTTAAGTCTGTATTGGGACTTATTAGATTTTGTTGGCATCCAAACATATTCTCTTTCCTCCTTGTTAAATTATACTATCATAGTAGGATTTCATCCTGTCAAAAATAAACACTATAATTCTGTTTATGTTCATGATTTGACCCCTGCTGTAGATCGATCTACAGCAGGGGTCAAATCTGTCGTAGCCTATCTTCTGCTATGAAGGAATTAATTGAGGATAAAGATGTTAGGCGACGGTCGTCGCTGCCGCTTTCCTCCCCATGTCGGTAGCCCGGGGCTTCTCGCTCGTTTTTTGGTGAAAGTATTTCCCAGTTTACAGAACTCCGGCCACAAGGCAATGGCAATTCAGTTGGCCTTGCTGCCCAAGGGAGGGTGGGAGAGTAACGAGGCGGTGGGAGTGCTGCAATCTTTTTAGAGATCGCGAATCTTGTTTAAAGAGTTTATTAACTGATTTTGACATTGTGCGTACCTGGTTTAACTATGTTCTGCCGAGCTTTGAGCCGATCGCCCCCAGTAACATGAATGCGTACTGGCGGGAGGACTGCTGAAAGAGGGGTGGCCTTGTGGGACTAGCCGCAATTGTGACACTACCAGTTGCTAGTGATGTGTGCCCTTCTCTACACAATTGTGGTTTTTAACTAGAATTTCTCTCTATTTTGCTGCTCTTAGCTTTCATCCCACTAAATTCACGGGGTTTTCAGCTTTTTTTTGTAAAATTTGCGGTTGACATTTTTAGTGTAACCTCCGACTCGGAAAAAACTCCGCCTTTTAACCCCCCGATCGGCTCAAGTGTGTCATCAGGGTTTGGCGGACTGAGTTTGGCGCAATCCGGCGGCTTCGACAAGCAGGGATTCGGCGAAGGCGATGGCTTCTGTTGCTGACCGGCCACTGGCGAGTTGGGCGAGTTCTTCCCGCCGCTGCTCACTGTTGAGGGCGGCAACTCTGACTACTGTACGTTCGACTGGTTCGGAGTTGGCTGCGGGTTCCTCGATACTTGGTTCTGCTTCGATCGTCTGTTTGTTGACGCGAAAATGACAATCAGCCATGGCGGCGATCAGCGGCTGGTGGGTGACGCAGAGAACTTGGTGTTTGTCGGAGAGTTGGTAGAGTTTTTTGGCGATCGCCCCAGCGACTCTCCCGGAGACTCCAGCGTCGATTTCGTCAAAAATCAGCGTACCGGCGCTTTCAATTTGGGAAAAACAGGCTTTGATGGCTAGCAGAAAGCGGCTCATTTCTCCCCCGGAGGCGATCGCGCCCAGAGGTTGCAATGGTTCGCCCGGATTCGGGCTGAAACAAAAGGCGATTTGGTCGGCACCGGTAGCGGTTGGGGTACAAGGCGATATCTCGACTTGAAATTGCACTTTTTCCATTGCTAAGGGCTTAAGTTCTCCTACGAGGTGCGTTTCTAGTTTGAGGGCTGCTTCGCGCCGCAGGGTGGTGAGGTGGCTGCAAGCGTCTTTTAATTGCTCTAAAGCGGCCTCATATGCGAGTTCTAAGGCTTCCATTGACTCGCCTCCTTCTAAAAGTTCATTTAGTTCGTTTTGGATGCTTTGATAGTAGGCGATCGCTTCTTTGAGCGGCCCGTATTTGCGACAAATTTGTTTGAGTTCGCGAATCCGATCTTCTACTTCTTCGAGTCTTTCGGGATCTGCTTCTAATTGTTCGCCGTAGCTGCTAATTTGCCGGCTGGCTTCTGTGGCTTGAGCTAAAGCATCGCTGACCATTTCTAGGATTGGTTGCAACTGCACATCGTAAACCGCCATGTCGCTTAAAATTCCTTCGGCTTTGCTCAACAAGTCGGCGGCTGATGCGCTGTCGCCCTCGTTTTGGTACAGGGCTTGGTGGACTTGGTAACTCTGCTGCTGCAATTCGACGACGTGGCTCAGCCGGATTGATTCGTGTTCTAGCTGTTCGAGTTCGTCTGCGTCTTCGATATGGGCTTCACCGAGTTCTCGGACTTGGTATTCTAACAAATCAAGTCTTTGCAGTCGCTGCTGTTCCGACTGACGCCTGCGTTTGAGGGCGGTTTTGGCGTTGTTGGCTCCCAGCCACGCGGCGGCGATGATCGATCGAGCTTCCGTAAGCTTTTTGCCGCCGTATAAATCGAGCCATTCTCGCTGGAGGGTTTCTTGTCCGAGGTGGACGGTTTGGCCTTGGGCGGTAATTTCGACCAGCCGATCGCGCAGTTGATCCATTAACTGGCGGTTGACGAGAATTCCGTTCAAGCGCGATCTCGTGCGTAGAGCACCGCTAGAGGCGTTAATTTCCCGGCTGCAAACGGCTAAATTTCCGTCTATGGGTTCGATTTCTTGCTCGCCCAGCCACATTGCGGAAGCTTTGTCCAATTCAAAGGTAGCTTCCAATATTGCCCGCGTTGCTCCGGTACGAATCGATCGGCGATCGACTTTCCCGCCCAACACTGCATCGATCGCATCTAAGATAATCGATTTACCAGCGCCGGTTTCCCCTGTAAATACGTTCAAACTCGGGCCAAATTCTAGATCCAGGCAGTCAATTAAGGCAAAGTTTTCTATTCTGAGGTATAGCAACATGAGGAATGGGGAATGGGGAATGGGGAATGGGGAATTGTTAATTGGGAATTTGTAATTGGGAATTGGTAAGTGGGAATTGGTAAGTGGGAATGCGTAATTGGTAATTGGTAAGTGGGAATGCGTAATTGGTAATTGGTAATTGGTAATTGGTAAGTGGGAATGCGTAATTGGTAATTGGTAATTGGTAATTGGTAATTGGTAATTGGAGGCAGAGCCTGGAAAATTATTGGTGCCCAATAACAAATAACAAATAACAAATAACAAATAACAAATAACAAATAACAAATAACAACTGACTTCTATAGTTTCAACCACCCAAACAAATCTCCTACCGTCAGCCGCAATTCTGCTGCCCAATCTGGAACCGGCAACAATTCTTCTGGTTTTGCTAAAAGTTCCGGTTGCTTTCCAGGGGGATAAATTAAGATCGAGCGCACCATCGGATCGATCAACCAACCCATTTTAGTGCCGTTTTTCAAACAGTGTAAAATATTCCCAGTTACTTTAGTTTGACTCTGGCCGGGAGACAGAATTTCAATTGTCCAATCTGGGTAAGTTTCAAATACATTAGCAACATCCCCATTTTCATCAACTGGTATTCTGTTCCAAGTAAATACTGTGACATCTGGCACAATTGATCTGCCGCCAAAAGTACACCGCAATTCAGGAAAAGCTAAGGCAATTTTCTGATTTTTAACGGCGACATTAATGGCTGCGACTAATTCACCTTGAAGCCGGCTGTGTTTTCCTTGTGGCATAGGTTTTTGGATGATTTGACCGTTGATATATTCGCTAGCTGGTTCGGTTTCTGGCAGTTTTAGAAACTCGGACAAAGTTAGTTTTTTTGTTTGTGTTTGTACCATTTTCTACTCCTTCTATTCGATAAAACCCAAGTGTTTTCTAGCAGCAACCGTTACCATTCTGCCCCGATTTGTCCGCTGCAAAAATCCGATTTGCATTAAGTACGGTTCGTATACATCCTCAATGGTTTGAGTATCTTCTCCTGTAGAAGCTGCGAGGGTTTCTAAGCCCACTGGGCCGCCGTTAAAGTTCTCAATCATTGCTGTCAAAATGCGCCGATCTGTCCAATCCAAACCTAGCGGATCGACGTTGAATAATTCGAGGGCGAGTGAGGCAACTTCGGCATCAATTGGCTTTAAATTTTTGACTTCGCTGTAGTCTCTAACTCGCCGCAGCAAGCGGTTAGCGATCCGGGGGGTTCCGCGCGCTCGGCGGGCAATTTCTGTGGCTCCTTCTGGGGTGATTTGAGTGTCGAGAACTTGGGCGGTTCTTTGGACAATTAGACTAAGTTCGTCTATTTCGTAGTAGCGTAATCTTTGGATCAAGCCGAAGCGATCGCGCAATGGAGATGTCAGCGAGCCGACTTTTGTGGTTGCTCCTACTAAGGTAAATGGTTTGAGGGGAATGCTGCGGATTTTTGCGGTTTTTCCTTGCCCGATCGTAATATCTAACCGACAGTCTTCCATCGCCGGATAGAGGATTTCTTCTGTAACTTTAGATAAGCGGTGAATTTCGTCGATAAACAGCACGTCGCCTGCTTTGAGGTTGATCAGCAATCCGACAATATCTCGCGGTTTTTCTAGCGCTGGGGCGGTGGTGATTTTGCATTCCACTTCCATTTCTGCTGCTAAAATTAGCGACATTGTGGTTTTTCCCAACCCTGGAGGCCCGTAGAGTAACAGGTGATCCATAGGTTCGCCGCGAGATTTGGCTGCTGCAATTGCGATCGCCAAAACTTCTCTTAAGTCTTTTTGCCCGATGTATTCAGCTAGCCGCTGAGGTCGGATTTTGTCGTCTTGTTTGCTGTTGATTTCGTCGGGTAGTTCTTGCGATTCTAGCAAAGATTCCGCCTGGGGTTTGGCGGCTTTTTTGCGACGGGCTGGGGCTATGTCTTCGGGTAGATTTGGGTCGGGGGGCTGTTGTTTGGAGGAGATAATAGCCATATTTATTTGCGATCGGGCAGCGGGAAGTGTTTACAATTGTTAGCAGAATCTTTAAAATTATTGAGTTCGTTATGAGTATTCCATCTTCTTTATTAGCATCGGAAAGCATAACTTTTGAGGGGGCGATCGAGCTGACTCAATCTTTACTGTCGTTCATGGAGGCTAATCGACTTTTACAAGCCGACATCCAGCAAGCTGTGGCTTCTCTGGTGAAAACACAGAACGGTGCTAGGGGGTTTTTTGTCACCTATCTAACGGACGATCGACCGGAGGCAGATAACCCGTCACCCGGAGTAGTCGAGGCGCTGCGATCGGCTCCTGAGATCGTAGCAGAACTGCTGGTGAAAAATTTGGCGATGTCGGCGGCAATGGTTGTACATCATTCGCGCCAGCAAAAGGAGGAAATGGCGGCCGATTCTGCTAGAGTGCAGGAGCGATCGCGCAATTTAATTCAAATGCTGCAAATGCCTGCCTGTCAAACTATAGCGTCGCAAATGCTAGAAAGTTTGCAGAGTGCCAACGGCGAGTACGAAGAATTTTTCCGGCGGTGGGGCTACGACGACGAGCAAAAACGGGCGATCGGTTCGGCAGTGCGGGGTGCGATCGGCTAAAATAACCTCCCAAGGAAGGGGAAAGAAGAAAGAAACAAGAAGCCCAAGCCAGGGTGGCAGATCCTTGATCAAAACGACGGGGCTGTGGAATAATTGCGGTTTAACAAAAGCTGCACAGTTGTAGCTTGAGTTGATTTAGGTGTGAAGGTAGTGAACGAGGGCGAAAAAATTGCAGAGAACTGTGAAAGAAGTTGCCCAAAAAGCCCGAAGGGTGGGCGGCAGGCCGCCCGCAAGTAGGCAGCGGTGGGCGAAGCTGAATCTGCTGGCAACATTGGTGCGCCGGGACTTGGAAGCTCAATACAAAGGCTCGATTCTGGGCAATTTTTGGCCGCTGCTGAATCAGCTATCGCAATTGGTGATTTACACTTATGTATTCTCGATCGTCCTCAAGGTAAAGCTCAGCCTTGCAGGCTTCCCAGAAAACAGCGACATTACATTTGGAGTCTGGTTGTTTGCCGGTTTGCTGCCTTGGACTGCCTTCACCAGCGGTTTGATCAAGTCGGGAGTCTCCGTGGTGGGGCAGCCGAATTTAGTCAAAAAAGTGGTATTTCCTCTCGGTTTACTGCCCCTAGTGCCGATTTTTACAGCTTTTATTGAAAGTTCTCTGGGTTTAGCAGCTTTGATTGTGATAGTTGCAGTGTCGTCGCAAAAGCTCAACGCTACTTTATGCTTACTGCCGTTGGTGTGGGTGCCTCAGTTGCTGATAACTGCTGGTTTGGGATATTTGACAGCCGGCTTGACTGTATTTTTGCGAGACATTCCTCAGACATTAGGTGTTATTCTAAATTTTTGGTTTTATTTGACGCCGATCGTCTACCCAGCATCCATCATCCCGCAAGAGTGGCGAGGGTGGGTATTTTGGCTGAATCCAATGGCCGCCATCTCGGAGGTTTATCGAGACCTCATACTGCTTGGAGAAGTTAAGCATTGGGGCGAATGGGGTGTCGCCACGCTAATTTCGGCTGCTATATTTTGTGGAGGTTTGGCGGTTTACCGGCGTTTGCGTCCCGCTTTTGCTGACGTGCTGTAAATTTGTTTGAGATATGCTGTAAATTTGTTTGAGATATACAGCATATTCTATGTATATGTAGTAAACACAATTTTCTAGCCCGTGTAAGGTGCGTCGCCACCCGTCAATCTGCAAGTTTTATCCAATATCTCGCAGATCCGCACCCTACAGATTAACACCACACAATAGAGCTGCTAATGTACTTTATGAACCACCGAATATGCTGTAAAGTCAATCTAAAATCTAAAATCTAAAATCTAAAATCTAAAATCTAAAATCTAAAATCTAAAATCTAAAATCTAAAATCGGATGACAGAAAATGTAATTTCACTAAAAAATGTTTCCAAATGCTTTAAGCGGTACGATCGTCCAGGAGACCGCTTAAAGGAAATTATTTACCCCACCAAAAAACTTGCTGACGAATTTTGGGCCCTACACGACATCAATCTGGAAATTCCTCAAGGACAAACTCTGGGAATCGTCGGCCGCAACGGTTCGGGGAAAAGCACTCTCCTGCAAATAATTGTGGGGACGCTCACACCTACTACAGGAAGCGTCGATGTTAAAGGCCGAGTCTCCGCTTTGTTGGAACTCGGAAGCGGGTTTAACCCGGAATTTACCGGGCGACAAAATGTGTTTTTTAACGCTCAGTTACTGGGATTCAATCAAAAAGAAACTGAAGAAAAGTTTGACGATATAGCTGCTTTTGCTGATATTGGCGATTTCATCGAACAGCCAGTCAAAACTTATTCTAGCGGTATGTTTGTCAGGCTAGCTTTTGCGGTTGCGACTAGCGTCGAGCCAGATATTTTGGTGGTTGACGAGGCGCTTTCGGTGGGGGACGAAGCTTTTCAACGCAAGTGTTTTGCCCGCTTGCAAAGCATTCAGGAAGGTGGCGGAACAATTTTATTTGTTTCTCATGCTGCTACTTCTGTGGTGCAACTTTGTACCTCGGCGATTTTAATGGATAGCGGTGAATTGCTGCTCGCTCACACGCCGAAGGTGGTAATTTCTAAGTATCAAAAGCTGATTTATGCCGATCCGGATCAGGTTCTGGGGTTGAAGTCAGATATTCGAGCTCTGAACCAACTGACAAAACAGGAAAGTCAAAACCAGCTTCAGGATGCTAATTTAGAAAGCACAAAGAGGGAAGTTAAACCGGAGCAACATCTCTCAAAACCGCAGGAATATTACGATGAATTTTACGATCCGGGGATGATACCGTCGAATACGGTAAGGTATCCGTCTCGTGGAGCGGAAATTATCAACCCCCACATCGAGACGCTGAAGGGAAATGTGGTAAATCACTTGCTCGGTCGTCAAGATTATATTTATACTTACTCTGTCACTTTTTCGCGGTCAACTTCCAAAGTTAGGTTTGGAATGTTGATTAAAACAATTAGTGGTTTTGAGTTGGCGGGTGCTTCTTTGAAGGCTTCTACTCAGTCAGTGAGGTATGTGGAAGCGGGAACGACAATTGTAGTAAAGTTTCATTTTAAATGTTTGCTGAATCCCGGTGTTTATTTTCTGAATGCTGGGGTTGTGGGAACGGTAGATGGAGATTTAACTTATCTGGATCGCTGTGTTGATGTGGCGATGTTTAGAGTTCAGTCTTGTACTGAGTCCTGCGGTAACGGCATCGTTGACTTGCTGATCGAACCGTGTTTAACTGTTGTTAATGCTGATACTCTAGTGAAAGAGCAGTCAACAGAGGTTATCTAAAATTCTGTAAAAAAAATGAGCGATATCAATTTAGATTTAGTCGAAAATCCCGTAATCAAAGCATTTATTCAAGATCAAACTAAGTTTCCCGAAAATTTTAAACTGAATATCTGCGAAGACGATGAAATGTATTTGTTCAGCTTGAACAACGTCAAAGACGATCGCGATCGGGCTTTGGTGCGCTATTATTCGATCGGGCGTCGCATCTTGGATACGGTTAAACAAGTTGTGGAATGGCATTTTGGCAGTTTTGAAAATGTACCTTCTTTTCTAGATTTTGCCTGCGGTTACGGTCGATTTACCAGGTTTTTGATTCAGGAAATACCGCCGGAACGAATTTGGGTTTCTGATATTTATGCTAACGCGGTTAAGTTTCAAACTGAATACTTGGGCGTCAACGGTATTGTCTCAACTGGAAAACCCGAAAATTATTTAATTGACCGCAAGTTTGACTGCATTCTGGCTAATTCTTTTTTCAGCCATATGCCGGAAAGAACTTTTACAAGTTGGTTGCAAAATTTGTACGATTTGTTGACTCCTAACGGCATTTTGATGTTCAGCGTTCACGATGAGTGTTTGCGCTTAGCCAATATAGAAATGCCGGCTAATGGTATTTTGTTTAGTGCTCAAAGCGAAAGCCAGTCTTTAGATAAGGAGGAATACGGCACAACTTATGTAACTGAAAAGTTTGTGAGAGAATGTGTCGAGAGAGTTAGCGGAGGCAAAGCTTTTGTTCACCGCATCAAAAAAGGCATATGCAGATTTCAGGATTTGTATGTTGTCACAAATGAGCTAGTTAGAGATTTTTCGGAGTTGAATTTCAATCACCACCCAGAAGGATATATTGATGTTGCTGCTTTTACGAATAAGGATAATTTGTATCTGGAAGGATGGGTAGCTGATGTGAATCTCAACGGTCGAGTTGAGGATCTGCAAGTGCTGGTAAACGGGGAGGTTGTACAGAGGTGCGAGCCTTTTTACGATCGCCCGGATGTGGCTGGATATTTTGAAACTGATGGGGCTCTGCAGTCGGGGTGGAGCTGTTATTTACCCAAAAACACTGTAGGGTTGCAGGATGTGTTAATAGTCAAAGCAATCAACAACTATGGTTGGGAATGGATTCTGGAAACTTGCACTGTAAAATCGCTGATTAACCAAAGACAATCGCAGTCTTTATTGGGTTCTACTCAGACAAAACTCAAATTACTTGAGACTCAGTTAGAGTCGGCTAGGATTGAATGGGATCAAAATCAAAGTAAGTTAATGATTACTGAAACAAAGTTGGAAGAATCTCAAACAAATTTGCAAGAAACTCAAAGTCAATTAGTTGCAGCTCAAATGCAATTGGAGCAAACTCAACATCAGTTAGTATCTGTGCAAACGCAGTTGGAAAAAACCGAAAATCAGCTAATTAATCTGAAGCAAGAACTAGAGCAAGCGAAGTGTAGGGTTTTGGCAATGGAAAGCAGCAAGTTCTGGAAGCTCAGAAGCGCGTGGTTTCAAGTCAGGCGAAAGCTGGGCTTAGCGGGAGATTAGTGAGTAAATTTGGTTGGTGTGGGAATTAGGGCGAGGGAGATAAATTGTGAGTACAAATGACAGCAAACCGTCGGTTTTTATTGTTACCGGAATGCACCGTTCCGGTACGTCTTTAACAGCTTCTTTGTTTCAGAAAGTTGGGGTTGATATTGGCAAAAAGTTAGTGGGCCCGGCCGACGGAAATGTGAAAGGTCATTTCGAGAATGTTGATTTTGTGGAGTTCCACAAAAGTGTTTTGCGATCGCACGGTATTGATGAACTAGGCTGTACGTTTGAAAAAACGATTCCGGTAGCACCAGAATACGTGGAAATCGCCAAACGCGCGATCGAGCAAAATCAACTTCCTCACAAACATTGGGGTTGGAAAGACCCGCGAACAGCCCTTTTTTGGGATTTTTGGCTGAATTTGCTCCCCGAAGCTAATTTTATCTGTGTTTATCGATCGCCCTGGGAAGTAGTCGATTCCCTTTACCGCCGGGGAACCGATGTCAGCTTGCTGCAAAATCCCGAAATGGCAGTAAAAATGTGGATTCACTACAATCAAAAAGTTTTAGAACTTTACGAACGTTTCCCCCATCGCTGTCTCCTAGCCAACGTTTACCCCATCGGCAACACTCCTGAACTTTTCCTCGATCGAGTTAACGAAAAATTTAATGTTAACTTAGGTGCGATACCAGCCGACAATTTTGAAGAATCTTTATTAGTCAACGATATTGTCAAAAGTCACAGACCGAGTTTAATAGAAAAATATTTTCCCGAAGCCTTAGAACTATATCAACTTTTGGAAACCCAAGCTGGCAATCTCAGCAGCGAATCGAAAGGTGCGATCGATCGAGTTATTCATTTCCCAGCCTCTCCATTCTGGCCATTTGAAGATTGGCTAAAAATCCGCTTGCTGGAAAAACAGCAAAAAACCAGCTATTCCGAACTCAAACAGTGGCAAGAACAATTTCACCAGGCCCAGGCGAAAGTGTTGGGATTAGAGACAGAATTAGGATCAACTCAAGTACAGCTTGCAGGCAAAGAATCAAATTTTCAAGAAGCTTTAGCAAAACTCCTCGGATTAGAAACAGAATTAGGACAAACTCAGGTACAGCTTGCCGGCAAAGAATCGCAATTTCAAGAAGCTTTAGCAAAAGTCTTAAAATTAGAAGCAGACTTAGGGGAAACTCAGGTACAGCTTGCCGGCAAAGAATCGCAATTTCAAGAAGCTTTAGCAAAACTCCTCGGATTAGAAACAGAATTAGGACAAACTCAGGTACAGCTTGCCGGCAAAGA
>NZ_JAUBOR010000014.1:103030-125446 GCF_036700305.1 Microcoleus sp. Z1_A1 | reverse complement strand
ATCGCAATTTCAAACAGCTTTAGCAAAAGTATTAGAATTAGAAGCAGACTTAGGGCAAACTCAGGTACAATTTGAAGAAACTGAATTTATATTGCAGCAAAAGTTAGCTGAGTTAATTCAGTTAGAAACAGCACAAAGTCAAAATCAGGAAAGATTAAAGGATACTCAGGAAAAATTAGAACACTCCCGCCTGGAAAATGAAAAGTTTCGGGCAGAACTTGCTATCATCAAGTCTTCACTAGGGTGGCAACTGAGAGAAAAGTTGTGGGAAGTTCAGCGCCAAATCCGCGACTTGTTCCCTAAATTTATTTTTTCCTTAGATCGACCAACTACTTGGCAAGTTTGTGATTCCAAGCTGCTAATTGTGGGCTGGGTTTTTAACCAAAAAAGAGAGACTACAGCAGTCCGCGCCCGAATTAAAGACCAGAGTTTCGCGGGGGTTTACGGCCTAGATAGAAGTGATATAGCGCTAGCACACTCTAATATTCCGGCTGCGAAGAACTCAGGTTTTACAATTGAATTGGAAGCGCCTGCGGGACGGCACGAAGTGCTACTGGAAGCGCAAGATGAGCGAGGTAAATGGCATTTGTTGGCAGCTTATCCGTTGTTAGTTTCAACGATTCAAGCATCGTTAGATGTACCGGTGGTGTGGGAACAGCGTCAGGGTCAAATTTTGTTTGCAGGTTGGTGCTGCCACCACGATCGCAAAATTGCTAAATTAAGCTTATTGTGTGGCGATACTTCTGTAGAATGCGCCTACGGTTTGCGGCGAAAAGATGTCGGCGAAGTGTTCCCCGACTGGGTTAACAGTTCGGAAAGCGGTTTTGAGGCCCTTGTCGATTTGCCGCCAGGGGAATGGCACGTTTCTCTGCAAGCTGAGTTAGAAACCGGGGAAATTTTGTCTTTTCAAGCGCCTAAAATATTGACAGTCCGGCGCTACCATATCTGGCAGCGAAGTGCAGATAAGTTTGAGGAGTTATCAAGGTTTACAGCCGCTATTCAGCAGCGGGCGAGGGAGAGAAAACAGCGTCTTGGGAGAATTGTGCCCTTGCCCTGGGAAATTGTGAAAGTGCTCCGCCAGTTGGGGAAGATTTATCGGCAGCAAAAACAGTTTACTGCGCCGGGGGAATTACTGCCACCTGCGGGTTTTGTGGTGCCTCAACCTATTGATAGATATGACGCTTGGCTGGAGGTGAATCAGTGGAACGAGCACGCCCGCGATTATTTGATTTCTCGGTTAAAATCCTGCCGGGAGCCCCTGCCAAAAATTTCGGTAGTAATGCCAGTTTACAACCCGCAGATAGATTTTCTCGAAAGTGCGATCGACAGCGTAATCAATCAAGTTTATCCAAACTGGGAACTCTGCATTGCCGACGATTGCAGCACCGATTTAACTGTTGCTGAATCTTTGAAAAGCTGGGGTCAAAAGGACGATCGTATCCGCATCACATTTCGTACAGAAAACGGCAACATCAGCGCAGCAACCAACAGCGCCGCCGCCCTCGCAACAGGCGACATCATCCTGTTTTTAGACAACGACGACGAACTAACTCCCGACGCATTAGGCGAAGTCGCCTTATATTTTGCCGCCCATCCAGCCACAGATTTTCTCTATTCCGACGACGACAAAATCGACACTAAAGGCCGCCGATTCGCCCCGCAATTCAAACCGGAATGGTCGCCGGAACTGCTGCTTTCCTATATGTATCTCGGTCATTTGTGCGCCGTCAGAAGACACATTTTTGAAGAAATAGGCGGTTTGCGAATCGGTTTTGAAGGCTCGCAAGATTACGATTTTGCCTTGAGAGCCACCGAAATTTCTCGCCACGTCGCCCACCTGCCGCTAGTGCTGTATCACTGGCGAACCGCACCCGGTTCTACAGCCATATCTGGAGCCGCGAAACCCGCCAGTTTTTCCGCAGGTCAAAAAGCCATTCAAGACGCACTAAACCGCCGCCAAATTAACGGCAATGTCGCTCAGCACGCATGGGCTATTAAAGAAAATTTGGGCATATTTGCCCAGGATTTCCCGGATAACGGCCCGTCAGTAACGGTAATTATTCCTACTAAAAATCAGCTCCAATTGCTGAAATCATGTCTGGATTCTCTAGAAACTACAACATACAAAAATTATCAAGTTGCCGTTATCGACAACGAAAGCGACGATCCGAAAACTCTGGAATATTTAAAGCAATTAAATTGCCAAGTTTTGCATATAAAAAATCCTGGGGGCAAGTTTAGTTTTGCAGCAATTAACAACCGCGCTGTCGAACAAGTTGACAGCGAATATGTGTTGTTTTTGAACAACGATACTGAAGTAATTAACCCCCGCTGGCTGAGTCAAATGGTGGGATACGCTCAAATTCCCGCTGTGGGTGCAGTCGGCGCGCGGCTGTTATATCCCGACGGCAGAATTCAGCACGCGGGCGTAATTCACGGGCTGCATCACGGTTTGGCGGGTCACGCTTTTAAGCTGATGGACAAGAATAATCGAGGCTATCTTTCTCAAGCGATGGTAACGCGAAATTACTCTGCGGTAACAGCCGCTTGCACGATTACTCCACGTCAATTGTTCTTAGAATTGGGCGGTTTTGATGAGGAGAATTTTGCTGTTGCTTACAATGATGTAGATTACGGATACCGATTGTTAGAACGGGGTTATCGGTGCGTATATTGTCCCGATGCGGAGTTGTTGCACAAAGAAGGAACTTCTAGGGGTTTTACCGACAATCCTCAAGAAGTGGCGGCTTTTAGGCGTAAGTATGCGGGCAAAAATGACAGTTTTTACAGTCCTCATTTGTCTTTAGAAGATGAGTATTTTCATATTCAACCTCGACGGGTTTTTATGAAGGAAGAAGGTTCGGCAACGAGCAATGTACGGGATGTAACGGATGTAACGGATGTAACCGATAAGGAAGAACGCAAATTTAGTGATTCTGGTTGGTTGGAAGCAGAAGCAGAGAATTTGATTCATCCTATCAAAGTTTTGATGTGCAGCAATTCGCTGGATTTTACTGGGGCGCCCCTGCATCAGTACGAAATCGCGGTGAAATTGGCGGCTGAGGGTGTGGTTAAGCCGATCGTACTTTGCACCACAGACGGGCCCCTGCGTCAAGCTTACGAACAGCAGGGAATTGAAGTAATTGTGCGCGACAATCCTCTCGAACACATCTATCAGCGCGATGCTTATGATGAAGCTATCCGCAGTTTTAGCACAGAAATTGCCAGTTTAAAAGTAGATGCAATTTATGCCAATACTTTAGAAAACTTTTTTGTAGTTGATGCGGCGCGACAACTCGGAATTCCTGTGGTGTGGAACGTGCACGAAAGCGAACCTTGGCAAACTTATTTTAACAGGTTTGGTTCGGAGATTGCGGCGAGAGCTTTAGAGTGTTTTCGCTTTCCTTACAAAGTTATTTTTGTGGCGGATGCCACGCGGGACAGGTATTTGCCTCTCAACAGCCACCACAATTTTACGGTGATTCACAACGGCTTAGATTTAAGCAAATTGGAAAATTTGGATAATTCTGAATTAGCTAGAAAAACTTTAGGTGTTGCGGCGGAAGATGTGGTAATTTTGCTGCTGGGAACGGTATGCGAACGCAAAGGACAGCAGGATTTAGTTAAGGCACTTTCACTTTTACCTGATAAATGGCACAATAAAATTAGGTGTTTTATTGTGGGCGATCGCCCCAGTATTTACAGCAATAAATTAGCCGATTTAGTGGGGGAATTGCCAGCAGAGTTGCGGCAAAGGGTGACAGTAGTCCCGGAAACTGGGGAGACGGTAAAATATTACAAAGCGGCTGATATTTTTGTTTGCACTTCTCGCGTCGAAAGTTTTCCAAGAGTGATTTTGGAGGCGATGGCTTGCGATTTGCCAATTGTTACATCGCCAGTTTTTGGGATTAAAGAACAAGTGCGGCCTGGAATTAATGGTTTGTTTTATACGCCCGATCGCCCGGACGAATTAGTTGCAGCTTTGATTAGTTTATTGGAGGATAAATCTTTGCGACAGCAGTTAGCTGACAACGCTAAATATGTCTTGGATTCACTTAATACTTTTGAGGAAATGACTCAAGCTTATGCAGAGATTTTTTGCGAAGCATATTTCAGCCGTCATTAGTCATTTTACAGTGCCAGCGTCCCCCCCAGTGAAGGGCAGTAACTCACCTCGTAGACTTTTGGCAGGATTTAATATAATTTGCCAAGAATTGCGGAACATATTGAAAATTGAGCCATCAATACTATAAAATAATCAAAAATGAACGATGATAAAATGACCGATCGCCCAAGAGTAGATTATGAAAGGGCCTGGGACAGTTACGCCCAACAGTGGCAAAAAACTAATGCCGAACTTGCCTATATTGGCGACGAATGGATAGGTAAAGCTGCCGGTGCCGCCAACTCCTTAGCCGAATACGAAGCGCTGATAGAACAGCAATTTATTGCACCGTACATCAAAAAAGAACATACGGTTTTAGAAATTGGTATCGGCGGGGGAAAAACTGGTTCGCTGTTGCTGAAATACTGCGATCGACTAATTTGTGCCGACATTTCCAGTCAAATGCTGCAAGCAGCCCGATCGCGCTTGGGGTGCGATCGCGTTTCTTACGTCAAACTCGACGGTTTAACATTAGACGGCATCGCCCCAGGTTCAGCGGATGTCTGCTTTTGTTACGATACAATGGTACACGTAGAGCCGGTAGATATATTCAACTACCTGACTCGAATTCCCAAACTGCTGCGGGGCGATCGAATTTGCGTGTTTCACCACACAAATATTTTTAGCGAATTAGGGTGGCAAAAATTCGCCAGCGAGTGGGACAAAAACTTGCTAGGGCACAGAGACGGCACAGCATTTTCAGTTATGACTGATACAATTATGGAAAAATTTCTCCATCATTTAAACTATGAAATCATCCTGAAAAATACATCTTCAGTACCGCGAGATTGCGTCTGGATCTGCAAAGCGCCAACCCCCCATGAATAAAACCAAAGCTTTTTAGCCGAATCAAAATATTTTATTCCAACTAACAACAGACAACAGTCAATCGATTTTAGATTTTAGATTTTAGATTTTAGATTGTTATCAGTCAACAGTCAACAGTCAACAGTCAACAGTCAATCGATTTTAGATTTTAGATTGTTATCAGTCAACAGACAACAGACAACAGTCAACAGTCAACAGTCAACAGTCAACAGACAACTGACAATGAAAGCATTATTTCTCCATCCCAACTTCCCCGCCCAATACCGCCACATTATCACGGCATTAGGCGCAGATCCCAAAAATCAAATTGTTTTCGGCACTAAAAACGAGCGCCCAGAGTGGAACATTCCCGGCGTTCGCAAAGCAGCATTTACCCCCAGCCGAGAACCCCACGCGCAGACTCACCAATACGTCCGCCCTTTAGAAAGTGCCGTCATCTACGGACAAGCCGTATTTAGAATGGCAGAACAACTCAAAGCAGACGGTTTCGTACCTGATATTATCTGCGGACATTCCGGTTGGGGGCCGACATTGTTTGTCAAAGAAGCTTTTCCAAATACGCCGCTTTTGTGCTATTTCGAGTGGTTTTATCATGCTATTGGTTCCGACGCAGATTTCGACCCAGCGGAACCTTTAACAGTTGACGATATGGCCAGAATTAGAATCAAAAATGCGCCGATTTTGATCGATTTATACTCTTGCGATTGGGGTTTATCACCCACTTATTGGCAGCGATCGCAATTTCCCCCAGAATTACAACAAAAATTATCCACACTCCACGACGGCGTAGATACCGATTACTTCAAACCAGATCCCGGTGCTAAACTGGTTTTGCCTAACTTAGACTTGTCTGGCGTTGATGAAATTGTCACCTACGTCTCACGGGGAATGGAACCTTACCGGGGCTTTCCCGAATTCATTGAGTCGATCGCCTATGTACAAGAACGCCGCCCCAACTGTCACGTAGTAATCGTTGGTTCAGAAAGAGTTTGTTACGGTCGTTCTTTACCCAACGGCGAGTCTTACAAAGACTATATGCTCAAAAAAGTGCCGCTCGATTTGTCGCGAGTTCACTTTGTCGGGCCCCTACCTTACGGACTGTATTTAAAAGTAATTCAAGCATCCGACGTACACGTTTATTTGACCAGACCTTTTGTGCTATCTTGGTCGATGATTGAATCTCTATCAACCGGATGTTTAGTAATCGGTTCCGACACAGGGCCAGTCAGAGAAGTTATCCGCGACGGAGAAAACGGTTTGCTAGTCGATTACTTCTCACCGAAACAAGTAGCCGATCGTATTGATGAAGTTTTAGACCATCCTACCCGCATGGCAGACATTCGCATCAAAGCCCGTCAAACCGCCCTAGAACGCTACAGTTTAGCTAAAATGCTGCCGCAACATTTACAACTGATCGAGCAAGTAGCAAATCGTTCCATGCCGCCTACAGTTGGTATGGAACCAGAACGGGAATTAGCAGCATCTTTTGCAGTGAGAATTTAGCAATAAAGGGTAGTCCTGCATAGTCAGGACTACGCCAATTTTAACAGGAAGAAATGGCTGTACTTGCTTGAAAGTAACCATTTTTGTTACTATTGTTAAAACCCAAATAAATTCCCATGAAATCAACTACTAGGGCGCTGAAAGAATGGAATGTAGCAGTTAATGCTTTGGAACAAGGTCAAACCATTGTGCTGTTGCGGAAGGGGGGAATTCGCGAGCAAGCAGGACAGTTCAATGTCACTGAAAAACAGGTTTTGCTGTATCCAACTTTTGAACACCAACAGCCGGATTTATTAAAGCCGGAGTTTGCACATCAAGTCCAGAAAGTTGAATCTGGTTGGCATCCTGAAGTTATTAGAATTGGCAGTTGGGCGGAGATTACTGATGTTTTTTTGGTAGCTTGGGAACCGGCAATTACTGCGCTATTTCCGTACCATATTTGGAATGAAAAATTTGTAAGCGATCGCCTGAAATGGAAACAAACTCAGCCAATTTATATTTTATTGCTGCGGGCTTATCGCCTTGCAGAAAGCCGCGAAATTCCCTACATTCCTGAATACGGCGGTTGCCGTTCTTGGATCGATTTGGCCGATGCTATTTCCCTGGAGGGAAGCCAAGCTGTTTTGAGCGATCGAGAGTACATTGAACGCTCAAATGAAATCCGCAATCTGATAGCAAATCCTGCGAATGCTTCTGGTTCGCAGAGAGTGACAACGCTGACGGAAGGTAGCCAGGATTTTAGTCCTCATTAAGAGTTTTTAATGTACTTTTCGAGAGGCGCGCTTCTACCCAACCCAGCCCAAAATCCGCAACTAATGCCATTAAAGCGGCCGGAATTGCCCCAGCCAAAAGTAACTGATTGTTGACGGTAGCAACGCCCCGGAAAATAAACACCCCCAAGCCGCCGGCACCAATTGCAGCGGCGATTGTAGCGAGTCCGATCGCAATTACCGCAGCAACTCGCACCCCCGCCAGAATCACGCCCAGCGCCAGGGGAATTTCCACTTGCCATAACAGTTGCATATCAGTCATCCCCATGCCTCTTCCCGCTTCCGTAATCGCTGGATCGACGCCGACAATCCCAGTATAAGTATTGCGGATAATAGGCAGTAAAGAATACAGAGTGAGGGCGATAATTGCCGTGCGATCGCCTATTCCACCCACTACCGGCACCGGGATTAGCAAGCCAAACAAAGCTAAACTGGGAATTGTTTGCATAATATTAGCAAATCCCAAAATTGGCTTTTTCAATTTAGGTTTTCTCGTGGCTAAAATTCCCAGGGGCATCCCCACAATAATAGCGATAAAAATTGCAACAGTTACTAAATATAAGTGTTCACTGGCGCGCTGAATTATCTCAGCGCCATAGCGGTTGATAAAAATTATCATTAGGTAATTGGTTCTTGCTGATTGCTGTCAACCTTATAAATCATTTTCTATTTCAGGACTTGGTTCACCAGGATAGAAGCGAGAGTCCAAAATTTCCTCTAAGCTGTAAAGGCAATTTTGAGGAAATGTTTTGAGAGGCAAATCGGTTTCTCCTACTGCCAAATCTCTACCGTTTTGATAAGCTTCTTGGAAAGCTTCTTGCAAGTAAGGTTTCAGACTTGGGTTATCTTGTATCAGTCTCTGAGTGTCCCGCCGCTGCACTCGAATTGTAGACAACCAGCTACGACTCCGCTGCTGGGGCTGATATTGCCACTTCAGCAAATGTCCCAGCAAAATGCTCAAACGATTTCTAAGTTCTTGACGTTCCTGTTTGCCCAAAGATTCAATCTCCTCAATTAAATTTGGCAAGTCAAGTTGACTCCACTGACACTTGCGAAGTAACTTGGCTTGTTCTTGCGTCCAAGCATAGAAGTCTGTCTCGTAAAGACTGTGCATCGTTTGATTATCAGCTTAGTTACTAAAACTATATTATCAAATTTTTGCTAAATTATTCAAATTTAGCTACTTGCAAACATTCAAGAAATGCCCCAGCTTCTGGATGCTGAGATTTCATAAAATCAGCGGGTGTTGCCAATTCAATCAACCGTCCATCTTGCATCAAACCAATTCTAGAAGCTAACAAAAAAGCTTCTTGAATGCCGTGAGTCACAAAAATCACAGTTTTGCCAAGTTGCTGCTGTAATTGACCGAATTCCCGCTGCAATTCCAGACGAGTAATCGGGTCTAAAGCACCAAACGGTTCGTCCATTAACAATATCGGAGGGTCAGCGGCCAGTGCTCTGGCGACGCCTACCCGCTGCCGCTGTCCGCCGGATAACTGATGCGGATAGCGTTTGGCGAAGTGCTGGGGGTCGAGGTTGACTAATTCTAACAGTTGGCGGACGCGAGATTGAATACGATCGCCCTCCCAACCTTCTAATCTTGGCACTAAACCGACGTTTTGCTCGACGGTAAAATGGGGAAACAAACCAATTTCTTGAATGACATAACCAATTTTTCGGCGCAGTTGAATTGGGTTCCATTGAGTTGTCGGTTTTCCCATGACAAGAACTTCGCCGCTGCTTGGCGTTAGTAAATTGTTAATCAATTTCATGGTAGTAGTTTTGCCACTCCCGCTGCGTCCCAGCAATACTAAAACTTCTCCTTGCAGCACTTTGAAATTGAGTTTGTCTACTAAATGCCTGCGGTTGAGGCGATATGTCACGTCGAGGCATTCGACAGCAACTTCATTATTGAGAGGCATGATTAGTTCCGGTGATTTTGGTTTTAATAAATCGTCAATTGGCTAGCGTCGCGGGACAATCCAAAATCTAAAATCTAAAATCTAAAATCTAAAATTGTCTTGGTTTTGCCATTCTAGCAGTAAGGCTCGACATTGGAGGCAAGTTAATTTTTTGAGCAAGTCGCGAATTCCGTCTGGGGTGACAGGATATTCAGCACCGATAAATTCGGGGTTTACTGTTGCTGTCGGGTGCAATTCTGCAACAAAACCGTAGAGTTTTTGATTGGAGAATGAGCTGTTTATCGCCCAGCCGATATTGTTAATCGGTTCGAGGCGGGCGATCGCACTTTCTGCCACGCCTAGTTCTTTCTTGATTATAGCTGGAACGGCTGCTGCTGGCGTGGCTTCGGCTGGTACGCGACCGCCGGGAAAATCGAGGGTTGCTTCTGCCACGCCGGGGCGATACATCGGTGGGGGAAACAGCAATTTGTCAGCTTGAATTGTCAAGATTACAACTGAATCTGCTCTTTCTACTCGCCAATATTCTACTGTTTTTCCTTCGGTTGTTTCGAGATGTTCGGCGATTAGTTTTACCCAATGAGAGTTGATCTCTACAAAGCGATCTAGAGTTTTCCACTGGGATTTTGCAGTTTGGTTCATGTGGGAATTTTTGGAATAAATCAGATGTTGTTTGCTATGGTAGGCGATCGTTGCCGAGCGCAACAATAGCCGATCGACCTTTTCAGCTTTGAACCCGTTTTTTCCTCTCGATTGTAAATTTTTGCTACAACCCTACACATTCGCCTAGATAATTCGGTAACATAGACTACATAATCAAAGTTTATCTGCGCCGTCGCTCTGGGTTGTTGCAACCCCGACCTGGTTCAGAGTCTTAGCCCAAAAGGAGTTGTGATGAAACTGCAAACAGATATTCGTACTTGGCAATCCCAACCAACGCCCGGAAGCTTCGCCAATGTCCGCGACTGGGAAAGATTTGGCTGCGCCGTACCTGCACCAAAATTGACTCCTTCTATGTGGGTTAAATTGTTCAACCCGCCAACCGCATTCAGCTTTGACGAAGCGTGGCTGTTGTGTGAATCTTCGGAAGAACAGTGGCTAGCTTGGATTCCTGATTATGGCGAAATTTTACTGAGTACACATGAATTTTGCGCTCCTAAATCGTGAATTACGCAGACAAACTTTGATAAACCAGGTGTTAAAATCCATATCCCTCCGGTTCAACGGGATTTTTGGGAAACAAGCTGGTTTCTGCGTAATAATGTCGTTTGCAGTGAGGAATGCAAGTCCTTAAACTTTGATAAGGACTTGCATTCCTCACTACAAACCTCTTATATGATGTCGTTTCAGCCGATATCATATAATATCATGTCCCATAGATTGACTGCGATTAAAGGCCGGGGCGGGTTTACAGATTTTCCCGTTTCTATTCAATATCTTGGCGAACCCGCCCCTACAGGAATCATGGTTAATTGACCAGACATGATATAAGTCCTAATAGATATTAATAGAAATTTCGCCAACAAAAAGAGCAATAGGTTTTCTATTGCTCTTTTTGTTCAAAAACACTCTCTAGTTTTTATCTTTAGATAGCGGAAGTTATATCAACTGGCTTCGATTGACCCCAATATCGCTGCGGTGACGGGTTTACTGTATCGATGCTTGCATGGGAGATATTGGTGAACCCGCCCTTACAGCAATTACGGTCAATTTAGCCCCTGTGATATTGCTGGCTTATTTGCAAACTGCACGGTTATTTGCGTTTCTGACAATCGTGCCTACTCTACCATTAATCTGAATCGGGTTCTTGGTGCTGGCTCGAATCAAGAGTGGTTGTTTTGCCAGACATTCTCTGATTGATGCTGCCCAGGCGGTGAGAGCTCCGGTGTATTCTGTACGACCCGCTGGGGCGCGAAACTGATCGGTAATTAGGAAATCCGAGGTGATGCTAGTGTCAGTACCAACATTGGTAATAATTGGAAAATCAAAGGCTCTGGGCAAGGTTCTGTCCTGGATTCTGCCCGGTACTAACTGGTATTTCTTCGATCCACCCTTGTAGTCAATACCTGCTTGAGGGCTGGTGGGAGGGCTTGTTTGAGCTAAGGCGGGAACAGGCAAGCTTGCTACCAAAACGGTGCAGACACTCCAAAATAATTTCGATTTCATTCGATTCATCTCCTCAACTTTATGACGATTAGCACTAATTTAGGTATGCTCAAAATACACTAGCTTTTATTGAGAAAGCGCCTGATGATATTGAGCTTTTGAGTTTGAGTTCAACTTACCTAATTTATTACCAAACATTCTCAAAAATGTTAAAACTGGTTGGCCTGACCAACTGTAGAAAAGTTTCAGTTGAGTTAGATATTTACACATCTGAAGTTGTTACAGCATTGGGGAGTCGGTTTTACCAGAATGATTCATTTTTGAGCGATGTCATTGGAACTTTATCAAATTTTGTCTCAGATATCAAGTTTTGCCGATCGCGTATCCTGTTTTAACACTGGTTTGTGGCTCGATCGAGGTTTGAGTGTGGCGCGCTATACCAGGGCGAGAAAGATGCTACAGTGCATCGATGGGCGTTTGAGTATTTTCAGGCGACAATAGACAGAGAAGGGGCTTGAAAATAGGTGATTTTAGTGGAAGATAGTAAATTTATCGACGTATCGGGCATTATGGGTGTTCCCGCGGCTCCGGCGGGTTACAAATCCGGCTTTGTGGGTATTGTCGGACGCCCGAATGTCGGAAAATCAACGCTGATGAATCAGTTGGTGGGGCAGAAAATTGCGATTACTTCGCCGGTGTCTCAGACGACGCGTAACAGGCTGCGGGGCATCCTAACGACACCGGAAGCACAAATTATTTTTGTAGATACTCCCGGAATTCACAAGCCACATCACGAATTGGGCAAGGTTTTGGTGCAGAATGCCCGCACAGCGATTCAGTCGGTGGATGTCGTGCTATTTGTGGTGGATGGTTCGGTGGAATCGGGAGGGGGCGATCGATATATTATCGAAATTCTCAGCAATTGCAAAGTTCCGGTGATTTTTGGGATGAATAAGTTGGACGAACAACCGGAGGATTCCGTGTTGATCGATCGAACTTACGAGCAAATTGTCAATCCTGAGTGGCCTGTAGTGAAATTTTCCGCTCTCACGGGCGAGGGTGTCGAGTCGCTGCAACAATTGTTAATCGAACATTTGGAGGTTGGGCCTTATTATTATCCGCCCGATTTGGTGACTGACCAGCCGGAACGCTTTATTATGGGCGAATTGATTCGGGAACAGATTTTGCTGCTGACGCGGGAAGAAGTGCCGCATTCGGTAGCAATTGCGATCGACATTGTTCAAGAAGAAGCAAAAATTACGCGCATTCTGGCGACAATTCACGTGGAACGGGATTCCCAAAAAGGCATTTTAATCGGTAAAAGCGGCAGTATGCTCAAGTCGATCGGCAGTGCGGCGCGAGAACAGATTCAAAAGTTAATTGAAGGCAAAGTATATTTGGAGTTATTTGTCAAGGTGCAGCCGAAGTGGCGGCAGTCCCGCACCCGTTTGGCGGAATTGGGCTATCGCGTGGAAGAGTGAAACTTTGGCAGTTGGCAGTTGGATTTCTTCGGTTCTTTAGACCTCTTGCAAAAAATCCTTTTCATCTATTGATGGGACGGGCTCTCCGGCCCATCCCACAAGAAAAAATAAATCTTGTGGGATGGGCCGGAGAGCCCGTCCTAATTATTTTTGCAAGAGGTCTTTTGAATCAAGAATCGAGCACGAATTTCGCTCATAGAGAGTTTCATAGGGTACCGAGAGTCTGTACAAACCCCCGCTTAACAACTAGAACGCCATTCCAATAACAGTACAGTAAACTGAGAGCAGCCCCATTCGCCCCAGTTGACCTATGCCACGTTGGTTCAATACTGCTGGCCCATGCCAAGAAGACATTCATTACGCATTGTCGCCCACGGTACGCTTACCCAGCTTAGAAAGGTTAATCGCTCAACGCAACTATTTCGTCATCCATGCACCCCGGCAAGTGGGGAAAACCACCGCTATGCTGGCGTTAGCCAAACAACTCACCGAAAGCGGACAATACACCGCCGTGATGCTGTCAGTTGAAGTGGGCGCACCCTTCAGTCAAGACATCGCGGGTGCAGAAGAGGCTATTTTGGGGGCTTGGCGACGGGCGATTTCGATTCGACTTCCCCCAGAATTGCAGCCGCCTGCTTGGCCCTCGTCGGAACCGGGACAGCAAATCGGCCATGTACTCAGCCTGTGGGCACAATCTTCTCCTCGTCCTTTGGTGATTTTCATCGATGAAATTGACGCACTACAAGACCAAGCTTTGATTTCTATTCTGCGCCAATTACGCGATGGTTATCCCAATCGCCCGAAAGCGTTTCCGCAATCGGTGGGTTTAATTGGTTTGCGGGATGTTCGCGATTACAAAGTGGCTGCGGGGGGAAGCGATCGACTCCATACATCGAGTCCGTTTAATATTAAAGTGCGATCGATTACTCTCAGAGATTTTAATGCCTCAGAAGTCGCGGAACTCTACGCGCAACATACCCAAGATACCGGACAAGTTTTTACACCTGAAGCCGTAGCCTTAGCTTTTGAACTGACTCAGGGACAACCTTGGTTAGTGAATGCTTTAGCTAAGGAAATTGTAGAAGAATTAGTAACGGATGAATCTATAGAAATTACACCAGAACATATTTTATCAGCTAAAGAAATTTTAATAAAACGGCAAGATACGCATTTGGATAGCTTGGCAGAACGACTCAGAGAAAACCGAGTCAAAGCCATTATCGAGCCGATGTTGGCGGGTTTGGAACTGGGCAATATCCCCAATGATGATATTCAGTTTTTAATCGATTTGGGTTTGTGTAAGATGGATGTTCAGGGTGGATTGACGATCGCTAACCCAATTTATCGGGAAGTTTTGCCCCGCGTGCTCACCGTAACGCCAATGGCTTCTCTGCCCCAAATTGCACCGAGTTGGTTGACTCATGAAGGCAAATTAGACACGCAAGCGTTACTCAAAACTTTTCTGGAATTTTGGCTACAACATGGCGAACCGTTACTCAAAAGTGCATCTTATCCCGAAATTGCACCGCATTTAGTGTTGATGGCGTTTCTGCATCGGGTGATTAATGGTGGGGGAACGTTGGAGCGGGAATATGCGATCGGACGCGACAGAATGGATTTATGTTTGCGTTATGGTGACGTAACATTGGGAATTGAACTGAAGGTTTGGCGAACTCGGAAAGTCGATCCGTTGAGTAAAGGGTTGGAACAGTTAGATGGATATTTGGCTCGATTGGGACAAGATGAAGGGTGGTTGGTGATATTCGATCGACGCGAGAATGCGCTCGAATTAGAAGAACGATTGAATACTGAAATTCATCTGACACCAATGGGGCGAACTGTTACAGTTATTCGTGCGTGAAGAAGTTTCGATGAATGTCTGTTCGGGTTGTCCATTCTGAGTCTCGAAGAAGTTTTATGCACCACCAAGGAGGAGCGTATGTCGTTAAAAGGTATAGCCAAGGAAACATTGCAGATTCTAGAAAAAGGCGAGTTCATTTCAAGGCACGATCGTGTTATTAATTTCGCTACCGAGCAGAAGCTGGCAGAGAAAAATACTAAATTGTATCGACCAGAAGAAGTTGAAAATTTATTGCAAAATACGCAATGTGATGCGAAACAGAGCCTTTTGGTGGAAGTTACCGATGAGACCTCTCAAGCAGCCGCCTACCGTTTGGTAAAAGGTGAAGGTTGCCACGATCTCGCGCTCCTAAACTATGCCTCCGCTCGAAATCCTGGCGGCGGATTTATTAATGGTGCAAAAGCACAAGAAGAAGATTTGGCTCGCTGTTCCGGGTTATATCCCTGTCAATTGACACAGCCCGAGTATTATCAAGCAAACCGATCGCAAGATTCTCTTCTTTACACCGATTATCTGATTTATTCTCCAAAAGTTCCTTGGTTTAGAATCCGCAGTCGTGAATTGCTCGATGATTATTTTTTAGCATCTGTTATTACTGCGCCCGCACCAAATGCAGGTCAAGTATTGCGTCGCGATCCCAATGCAATTCCCGATATTGAAAAAGCATTACGGCGACGTGCTGGATATGTACTTGCGGTGGCGCAAGATAATGGACATCGATCGTTGTTACTCGGTGCATGGGGCTGTGGTGTGTTTTGCAACGATGCCAGTATGGTAGCAGATGCTTTTGGTCAGTGGCTTGAGAGTCCGCGATTTCATGGATGTTTCGATCGTGTAGTTTTTGGTATATACGATTCGGCTAAGAGTAAGGATACATTGAAGGCGTTTAAAAATAGATTTTTGAAATAGTACCGAATGGGGAGGTATTCTGATGAGCCAAGTGAATTTTGAGGCTATGAGCGATGCCGAATAGAGACGGTACTTTCTGGAAAATCGCGCCCGATCGAGCTGCTTGTCAGGCATATTTAGACAGGTTCAGTCAGCGTCCGAAATCAATCATTGGAAGCCCGATGGATCCCGATTTTGACGCAAAGATTCAGGCAGCAATTCGGCAGAAATTAGAAGCATCGCGTAGTAGCCAGCCAGCTAACAACACAGTGGAGCGGAATAGAGTCTTTTCGCTTCGTTTCGGTGTTACTTGCCGCCGCAGCGTTTTGCCGTTATCTCGTAAACACTGCCTGACCTTGGAGATGATTCGGAATCTCGATCGAGAGATTGACCTACAGAAAATTGGTAGAATAAATAGATACGCTAGATGTCGATCGCTGCCGATGGGCGATCGCTTATAATCGGATGAAAGCGCGATCGATAAAACTCACCCCAAAAGCACCTATGAAAAGCACGATCGAAATCGATAGCTCCCTCATCACCAATGCGCTCCAAGTCACCGGACTGACTGCACAACAAGAAGTCATCGAATTGGCCCTGAACCTGCTGATCCAAATGAAAAACCAAGAGAACCTACGTGCGCTACGGGGTAAACTCGCCTGGGACGGCGACCTCGATCGCATGAGAACGGATACGGAACAATAGTAAGCCCATGATTATTGTTGATTCCAGCGTCTGGATTGACTACTTTAACGGACAATCCACCCCACAAACCGATCTCCTTGACCAACTCCTCACCACCCAACCGATCGCGATCGGCAACCTTATCCTCACCGAAGTCCTCCAAGGGTTTCACCAAGACTCCGACTACAACAGGGCCAAGCATCTCCTCACCAATCTCACCGTCTTCAATTTCCTCGAAGCCGACCTCGCCATCAAAAGTGCTGACAATTTTCGCACCCTCAGAAAGCAAGGCATCACAGTTCGCAAAACGATTGATGTCATTATCGCCACCTTCTGCATCGAAAACAATCACGAACTCTTATTTGCCGATCGGGACTTTCTTCCATTCGTCGATCGTCTTGGACTGAAATCTGCTCTCTAAACTGGTCTGCTAAAAATCCCATATCAAACTATGAACTACCGAAACCACATCACGATCGAAGCAAACAAACGCGGTGGTAAGCCTTGTGTACGCGGCTTGCGAATTACGGTTTATGAAGTGCTTGAGTACCTGGCTTCCGAGATGACTGAAGCAGAAATTCTTGACGATTTTCCCGATTTGACGCGAGAAGATTTAAAAGCCTGCATTGCTTATGCTGCTGACCGCGAGCGTCGGTTTATGACCGATCCATTATCCGCATGAAATTACTTTTTGATGAAAAATTGTCGCCCAAGTTGCCGAATCGTTTGAGCGATATTTTCCCAAATTCGCTTCACGTTCGAGATGTGGGAATGAAAGCAACGATCGACCCAATAGTTTGGGATTATGCAAAAGATAATAATTTGATGATTGTCTCGAAAGACGCGGATATGCACGACCTGAGCTTAGTATTTGGGAATCCACCGAAAGTTATTTGGCTTCGCCTTGGAAACTGTTCGACCTAGCAAATTGAAAATTTGCTACGTCGGAATTTTAACGCGATCGAATTATTTTATGAAGACGAGAATTTATCGCTGCTTGCTTTATCATAATACACCGAATCGAATTAGCGTTAGGGTAGGTAGTTTTTCCATGATTATTCCACCAATCTTTTAAAGCCTCACACGCGAATTCACTGGCATCTTTACTGTTTCATAATGTTATATATCCTATGTTTTGTTGAAAATCATAAATCCCATGTGGAATCACTTTTCAGTGACCTAAACTCCAAAAGTCATGATCTAAAAGCGATCGCCCAACTCTACATTCTGACTCAACGCTTGTAGCCGATCGCGATCCAATAACTCAATCTGAGAACCATTGATCGTAATTAATCCTTTATCGTGGAGATGCGAGAATGCCCTAGAAAGGGTAGCAGAAATCGTCCCTAAAATAGCAGCTAGTTGAGTTTTAGTAACATCTAGATTAATAACTTGATCTCCATTAGCGCGACCGCTCAAATCTAATAAATAAGCCGCTAATCTTTGTGGCACTTCTTTAAACGACAGATCTTCCACCATCTGTGCCAATTTACGCGAACGGGTTGCCAAACTTGTCAGCATATTGATGGCGAGCGCAGGATATTGATGAAGTAAATCCAGAAAAGCTAACCGAGGGAAGAAGATTAATTCTGTGGATTCCAATGCGATCGCCGAAGCTGGAAAAGCTTTGCCATCAAAGGTGGCAACTTCGGCAAAGTAATCGCCTCTTTTTAATAAATGTAAAATGTGTTCTTTCCCATTGGATGCAGTCTTAAATACCTTGACACGACCAGCTTGGACAATGAAAAACCCAGTTGCATCACTGCCCTGATGGAAAATTGTCTCATCTTTTCCAAAGGTTTGCAGTTGAGCGATCTGAGCTAAAGGAATCAGTTGCTCTGCCGATAATCCTTGAAAAATTAGAATGTTTTGTAACCAGTTGCTCAAATCGACTCTATTTAACATCGTTTAGGGTAGTGAGGATGGTTGGAACAAAGCGCCGAGCTAGACAAGATAAACGTACTTGAGCATTTTTTAAGGTTGTTTTTGACTTAAGTCAAAGCATTATTAGGTTCTATTCTCCTATGCTATGTCGATAGGTACTTTAAAACCGAATTTATGGCTTTATGGCAAACCCAACCTTTGACAAAGTGGTGACAGCCCGCGCTCGTCCCCGTCAAATTAGCCTACCCGCTTGGCTGGTGCTAATTTGCATCGTCACTTTTTCAGTGCTGATCTTTGCAGGATCGGCGATTTACAAAAATGCACCACCGATTCCCGCTACTGTGGTGTCGCCGCAACAGGAAATCATTCTAACTCAAGCGAATATTGAAGCTGGGCAAGTAGCCTATCTGGGTCGCGGTGGACAACATATTGGTAGTATTTGGGGGCATGGCAGTTATTTAGCACCCGACTGGACTGCCGATGTTTTACACCGTTGGGGCTTAGCAACGGCAGGAATTTTGCATAATGGCAATCCTGATTTTAGTGAAGCAGATTTACAGGCACTATCAGAAGTCGATCGCGCTACCCTCCAAGCGCAGGTACAGCAAGAATTTAAAACCAATCGTTATGAGTCAGAGACAGGCGCTTTAACCCTAACTGCGGCTCAAACTCAGGGACTAACCAAGGTTTTTGATAGCTATAAAACTTTGCTATCCCAAGGCTCCAAGATTCATTCCATTCCTAGCGGTTGGTTTACTGACGACACGCAAATCCGCAATGTCACCGCTTTCTTTAGTTGGACGGCTTGGGCAGCATCTGCCGATCGCCCGAATGCACCATTTTCCTATACCGCCAACTTTCCCCACGATGACTTGATTGGCAATCAGGCTCCGGCTCAATTCTTGATCTGGTCAATTGTGTCGGTGATTGTGCTGATTGCGGCGATCGGTATATTTCTGTTTGTTTACATCACCCAAGAAGATAGCGAAGAAGTAATCGCTGTCGCCCATCGCCCCCTGATTCGGATTGCCACACCGAGCCAAAAAGTCACTACCCTCTTCTTTGGGGTTGCTATGACTTTGTTTTTGGTGCAAATGTTGATGGGAATGGTCACAGCCCATTACGCTGTAGAAGGCGACGGCTTCTATGGTGTGCCACTTCAGCAATATTTACCCTATGCCGCCTCGCGGACTTGGCATTTACAGCTAGCAGTATTTTGGATTGCCACCTGTTGGCTCGCCGCAGGGCTATATTTCGCGCCAAGGTTTGGTAAACATGAGCCGAAGTTGCAAGCTTGGGGCAATGGCGGTTTGTTAGTGGCTTTGACTGTCGTTGTTGTTGGTTCCTTAATCGGATCTTGGGCTAGTGTCCAAGGCATTATCGGCGGTGACAATAGTTTCTGGTTTGGACATCAGGGCTATGAATATGTAGAACTTGGTCGCCTCTGGCAATTATTGCTGATTGGTGGCATGGTGTTTTGGCTCTGGCTGATGTACCGCGCCCTCAAGCCTGCACTCAAGGCGGAAGGCGATAAAACGGGACTGAATCACTTCTTTCTCTACAGTGCGATTACGATTCCCCTGTTCTATGCGTCAGGGTTGATGTACAACAATCACACCCATTTGAGCATTGCTGAATATTGGCGTTGGTGGGTTGTGCATCTTTGGGTAGAAGGTTTCTTTGAGGTATTTGCGACGGTAGCGATCGCCTATCTATGTAGCGAATTGGGCTTTCTAAAGCGCTCATCAGCCCTGAGAGCCACCTACATGACGACAATTCTCTATCTCGGTAGTGGCGTAATCGGCACGTTACACCATCTCTACTTTGCAGGAACACCTGTATTCATTACGTCGATGGGTTCCGTTGCTTCAGCCTTAGAAGTCGTTCCCTTGACCTTAATTGGCTTTGAAGTGGTGAAGTCGATGAAGCTATCCCAAGAAGCGCAAGGATTTTATCGAGTACCACTAAAATTCTTTATTGCCACTGCTTTTTGGAACTTAATTGGCGCAGGTGTCTTTGGTTTCTTAATCAATCCACCGATCGTTCTCTATTATTCCCAAGGACTAAACACAACCCCAATTCACGCTCACTCTGCACTCTTCGGTGTGTATGGCTCCCTGGCGATCGCCCTGATGCTCTTTGCCTTGCGTGAAATCACTCCTGATCGCGCTTGGGATGAGAAAAACTTCAATTTATCCTTCTGGTGGATCAATGTTGGTCTAGGCATGATGATGGTTTTAGGACTGATTCCTAATGGTTTTTATCAATTGGTGCAATCCGTTAATCATGGCACTTGGTACGCTCGCAGTGCCGAAGTCATTGGTTCTGCCTGGATGCAGTGGACAGTTTGGCTACGCATCCCTGGGGATATCGTCTTCTCGGTTGGTGCATTGATCCTCGTCTTTTGCGTGATTAAAGCGATCGTGGCTATTTTCCAACAGCCTACTCAAGCCCAACCCCTCGAAACCATTGCGGCTGAGATTCCGGTCGTCAGTCATTAGTTGCTCAATTGTTCAAATTATCTTTCGTATTTATTGAGGATTCAGTCAATGATTCGTCTCTTAGTTGGTATTCTCGTTTTTGTGATCAATGTCGTCTATGCCGATCGCCCTTATCCTCGGTTTTATGTGCTAGAAACCGTGGCTCGTGTTCCTTATTTCTCTTATCTATCGGTACTTCACCTCTATGAAACCTTGGGCTGGTGGCGGAAGGCTGATTGGTTAAAAATCCACTTTTCGGAGTCGTGGAATGAACTACATCATCTGTTGATTATGGAATCACTGGGAGGATCGAGCTTTTGGGTCGATCGCCTTCTAGCACGAGCCACTGCACTCATTTACTACTGGATTATCATTTTGGTCTACATGGTGTCGTCCAAATCTGCCTACAACTTCATGGAACTTGTAGAGGGACACGCCTATGCCAGCTACGACAAGTTCCTCAATGCCGAAGCTGAAGCTCTCAAGCAACAGCCCGCACCAGATGTCGCTCTCCAATACTATCGAGATGGCGATTTGTATATGTTTGACGAGTTTCAAACAAGCAGTGCTAATGTATTCCGTCGTCCGAAAATCGACAATCTCTATGATGTGTTTGTGGCCATTCGGGATGATGAAATGGAACACGTGAAAACAATGGTGGCTTGTCAGCAGCCGACTGCACAAATCTCGTTACTCAGTCCCCATGCGATGCAGGCAGCTTCTACGCTAAAGGTTGAGTTAACTGCAAAGACCGATGCTGTGGAACTCAGTCCCTCGAAATAGGTGATTTGAACCCGTCGTTCTCTGGTATGAAAACGTTGGTATCGCCCCGTGTCTAGGGGCGATCGCGGCTTTCTCTTATTTTGCGATCGGGACTTTCTTCCATTCGTCGATCGTCTTGGACTAAAATCTGTTCTCTAAACTAATCTGTTAAAAATCCCATATTAAATTAGTACAATTAATTCAGGGAATATGCGATCGGTCGCGATCGAGTCTAATCTCAAATATAATAAAGATAGCTTGTTTCAGTGCGACGGCTGAAGTGTTTGAGTCGAATGGTGTAGCGAACTCGATCAAGGAAAGAAGATTCCGATGGGGAGTAATAACGGGTTGACATACATCATCAAGCTGCGGTATTATTCGACTATATTCAGTATTGTACCACAACTGCGATACAACTATAAGTAGTGAATAGAATTAGCTTTATGACAATAGACTTCGGCAGTATCAAAGGCTACAATCCTGATAGAGGATTTGGGTTTGTCGGTCATACTTTTTTTAATCCTGATGGAAAAGTTTTCTTCCATATTAAAAAAATCAGGAGAAAACATCCTGAATTAGCCCAAAAATTGGACAGTCGCGAAGCTTTTGAAACATTCAATTTCTGGTATGAAATTGAAACCACCGAAAAAGGCGAACAAGTTAGTAAGCTTTGGCTAAACGCAGACAATATCCCTCAAAGCTACACACAGGAATTATGTGGTTTGATCCAAAAAGTAGAGAGTATCTGGAAAAATGTAGACTCTCCAAAACCTAGTTGGCTTGACCTTGTGACGAGAGAGTTGGTTGGAGTTAATCGCAGACATGAACTAAGTGTTGAGCGAGATAACTTAGAGAGTCAGCTTAGAGCGGCAGAGGAGGAGCAACGCAGGGAAGCAGAGGAGGAGCGACGTAGGGAAGCAGAGGAGGAGCGACGCAGGGAAGCAGAGGAGGAGCGACGCAGGGAAGCAGAGGAGGAGCGACTCAGGGAGGCAGAAGCTTTACTCCAAAATGAAATTCTAAGCATAGCTAAGAAGTATGACTTAGATGCAGCGGAGGTTGATGAAATTCTAAGCATAGCTAAGAAG
>NZ_JAUBOR010000014.1:78260-102930 GCF_036700305.1 Microcoleus sp. Z1_A1 | reverse complement strand
CATAGCTAAGAAGTATGACTTAGATGCAGCGGAGGTTGATGAAATTCTAAGCATAGCTAAGAAGTATGACTTAGATATAACGAAGGTTTATGAAATTCTAAAAATAGCTAAGAAGTATGGCGATGACTTAGATGCAGCGGAGGTTTATCAAATTCTAAAAATAGCTAAGAAGTATCAGCGCTTACATACAACGATGGCTTATGAGTTATATCGACTACTAAAGGATCTGGGTCCTTTAGGTTTTACACATAGTACGCAACTCTCAGACTATATTAGAATAAATCAACTTGGTCGTAGGTATCCAACTATCTCAGGTATTGTGACAATGGAAGATGGAGGTACAAGATGGCTGTTTACTGGGGGATTTCCTCCAGAAATTTATACAATTATTTGTCAGGAACTCCGTTTGAGAAACCAGGGGACGAGTGCTAGAGCAATACATTTTAAACCATTTCAAGAGATATATTCAAGAAATCAAGAATAATGGAAAACTCAATCAACAGTAAATAGGATTAGACAGAAATGAGTAAACCCTTTTACAAAATTAAAGGTACAAACGATTATGGTGTTCTTGAAGGGCCGGCATGGTCAAATCCGTCTTTCTATCGTCAACTTAGGCTTGTAAACGCTGTTGGCGGAATGATTGAGTTGAGTCACCAGTACAAACCTGTCACGACTGAAAATCTAGTTCAAGTCTCACCGGAGGAAGTTCTAAAGGCTCTATTGGATAGTTAAGTTGTTGAAGCCCGCCTAACACTGCGTTGGTGCGGAGGGAACAGAGGTTATCGGTGGGTGCTCTAACCTGTCTGCCGCCACACAACTTTATCGTTATCTCATAAACGCTGCCTGACTTGGGAAATGGTTCGGAAGCTCGATCGAGAGTTAAGCTAAATAAAACTCCGAGTTCTGCATCGATGCTTATTAGAAGCGAATAATTTCGATCGTGCCTCGCGATCGCACAAAACAAACATCAAATTCTCGAAAGAAGTTGGTTTGCCCGAGAATTAATGGAACCTGAGAGGCTTGTGCCCAAGCAAATGCTAGGCGAACGGGTTCCAAATTCCCAATTTGAACATCTACAAATACACCCCGCGCCTCAACCGTTGCCAGATTTCCAGCCAATGGCAAGCGGACAGTTTGTTCCTCCCAAATTGCACCCAATTGCAGACCAATGTCATAAGGTAATAGATTGACCGCAGGCCCAGTATCTAGCAGTGCATTCGCCGAGACAGAAAAGCCTGCATGAATCAGAGTGATGGGAATCGTGGGTAATGCTTCATCGTCAGAAAAGGGAAACTCGATCGAACTAGGCATGAGTAGATGCCTCTCGATCGTCTCGAATCATCTGCATCATAATGTTTGCCGCTTCCGTTGCATCGTAGGGCGATCGAACCGGATACTCTGATGCAGAAAAGATGACTTGTAGTTCAGCGTCTGGGATTTGCACTGCTAGGAGTTTGAAGAGTGATAATTTGTCTGACTGGCTCAGATTGTTCACCAAAGGTATTAACTCAGCGAGAGACATGGTTTAAACTCCCAGAAGTACGAGAATACATCTATCATAAACGCTGCCTGAGTTTGGAGATGGTTCGGAATCTCGATCGAGAATTAAGGATTCCGTAGGAGATTCCGATCAAACTTTATCCTGCCCAAAAACAAAGAAAAAGCCGCCCTAAAAGGCGACGTACTGAGCGTAGCCGAAGTGACCACGAATTTCTTGATGGTACCCGCCACGTGATTTATCCGTGGAATCAATCCAAAATCGAAAATCGAAAATCCTCAAGCCCCCGCATTTATCTCGCGCAAGTCAATCGAAAATCGAAAATCGAAAATCTAAAATCGATTGACGGGACTTTAGCCCTCCGCTTATTACCAACAAATATCAAGGCAACTCAACCGAACTCGGTTTAGCAATGTGAGGCAAGCCCCAGCCCAATTTTTCCCGCAAAATGTGGAAAAACTCAAAAGATTGCACCCGAATAAAGCGGGCTGGGTACGGAGCTCGCTCGACTTGCACCCAATCTTCGGGCAGAACATAACATCCGCCGTTACCATCTACCACCATTACCAGGCGGGTCGGACTCGCCGGCAAAATCTTGATCGGCTCGGTGTTGGAAAACACCAAAGCCCGCGAAGCCATTGAATGCGGGCAAATAGGCAGCAACTGCAACACCGGCACTCCGGGAATGATCACAGGCCCGCCGGCAGACAGCGCGTAAGCCGTCGATCCTGTGGGAGTCGCGATGATGACTCCATCTGCGGCAATGTCAATAGAGGCGTGTTGCCCGATCGCCACTTCAAAATGACACATACAAGTCAGCGGTTCCCGGTGCAGCACCATTTCATTGAGACAAAGAGCTTCCCAGAGGCAGTCGTTTTCTCGAAACAGCCGCACCGCCAGCATTGATCTTTCTTCTATTTCGTATTCTCCAGCGATTACCTTTTCCAAAGCTTGCGGCAGCAAGTTCAGGTAAGTTTCTGTTAAAAAGCCCATGTGACCGGTATTGACAGTCAACAGCGGCACTCCAATCGGAGCGACTTGGCGAAATGCCGACAGCACCGTACCGTCGCCGCCCAAAACCACTGCAAACTCCATGTCGCTGTCAAAACCGGGGGGGACGAGTTGTTCGATCTGAGTGTGGCACAGGGGGCGATCGGGGCTAGAATAGCCCAGAATTCCTCCCGAACCAGAAACCGAGCAAACCTCCCAGCCGCGGGCAGTCAGCTTGTCTTCTAACTCTGCGGCGATGCGACAAGCCACAGGTTTAACGTCGTTGTATATAATCCCAGCTTTCGGCACTTTAAAATGTAAAGGGCATTTTTTGTTTACTCCGTTTTTTAGTCTTAAGCTGCTCGTACTCTATTTCCTTGAGCTTCTTCATGATCAGATTAAAGTATTCTTCGAGATAAGACTCCAAAGTAGTAGTTTCTTTAGGGTCGATTCCGAAGACACTGTAAACATCATCCATCGGAGCTTTCAAGGGTTTTCCGGCTGCCAAAACTTCTGAAAAAGCCAATCTGTCAGCTACGTTCCAACTCCACTGAAAGAAGGTAGCTAATTTACGAGTAGCCTGCAACAAGACATCCGGGGTGCGCGTAATTTTGGCTTCCTTCCCTGACAGCCGTTCGCACAACCGCACGATTTCGTCAGCATCCCAAGCGCGATTTCCCACCACCGGAAAGCTTTTTTTCTCGGTTTCGGGAACGGAAAGGGCCCGGACGGCAAATTTAGCAACGTCCTGAGTGTTCATGTAGGCAAGGGCGGATGGCTTGTTGGGCAGCCAGACTGCCTGATTGTCCAAAATCGGCATTGCATACAGGCTCAGCAGTCCTTGCAAAAAGCCGCAAGGTCTCAAGATTGTGTAGTCTAAACCGGATTCTGCTAAGAACAATTCGGTACAGCGCTTGATTTCCAACAAGGGGACTTGGGGATATTTCTCAGCGTCGAGAAAGGAAAAGAATATGTAACGCTTGATGCCTGCTGCTGCTGCTGCTTGGATCAGCGATACTTTTCCGTCCCAGTCTACTCTTTTGATGCTGACAGAATCGGCTGCACTGGCTGTTGCTGCATCGATGATAGCAGTGACGCCTTCTAGGGCCGGAGGCAGACTGTCTGGCTGGCAAAGGTTCCCCGGTACGAGTTCAGCGCCCCATTCTTTCAAAAAGGCAGCTTTTCTGTAACTTCTGACTAAACAGCGCACCTGGTAGCCCTCGTCTAGGGCGCGGCGGGCTATTTGGCGGCCGAGAGTGCCGGTGGCACCTAAAATCAATAAAGTCATCTAGGGATTAATTATGAATCTTAAACTTTCAATAAGATGGTATCAGGTTTTTGTTAAGTTTTTTATAAAAACTTAACAAAAACCTGAAATTTTCTCATTTTAGGCTTGAGATATTCGCCAGAAGGCTTGCTTTCGGCAGCAAGTAGACTCTAGAAGGCAGAAGGTAGAAGGCTTTTGAAGGATTGGTTGAAAAAAACTTATTCTTCGCCGCCTTGCAATTTGAGCAGGAGGAAGCCTCCACCTATACCCACGAAAATTAGGGAAAAGGACAAAAAGGCTGCATTGAAAATTTCAGGATTCATGATTTTATCTGTTCAATTGGGCGATCGCATTAATTGACACTCCTCGCCCTGAAGGCACGAGGATTCTTAAGACATTTCGATCTTAATATCCCTAGTAATAGGGTTCCCAGGCTGACCACGAAAAGCACATAGGTGTGTAGTCATATCTCCTCTGTGAATGTTTTGGGCGTAGACTTTCCCCCAGTCCGGGGGTAGGTTTTTAAATCTTGTCTGATCTGCTTATTGTACCATATTCATTTGTTTAGATAAATGTGTTATTTTACTTGAAAATGGAAAAAGCCGTCCTAAAAAGACGGGGTTTTAAACCCAATCTTCTGATAAAGATAATATAATTTGGGTCAACCCGGTACATGAATGCTAAAATTTCAGTGCCGAAATTCCTGTATTTTGTTGGAGAAAACTGCCTTGAGTCTCGATCGGGAATCCAAACTAGCTGTAACTCTGGGAGATCCGGCGGGAATTGGCCCGGAAGTGATTCTCAAGGCATTGGCAGATCCCGCTGCTGCTTTGAAGGTGACGGTTATAGGTTCTAGGAGAGTTTTGCAGCAAACTTACGATAAGTTGCGATCGACCAATCCCGCAGCAGAAGCGGCAAATCCCGAAACATTAAATATTATTGATATTGAACCAGACAACAAGTGGGGCGAAATAGTCCCCGGTGTCGGGAATGCAGCTAGCGGGGCGGCTAGCTTTGCTTACATGGAAAGTGCGATCGCCCGTACCATCGCCGGCGAATTCTCCGCGATCGTGACCGGCCCGATTTCCAAAACTTGCTGGCAGGCTGCCGGTTACAATTATCCCGGACAAACAGAACTCCTCGCAGAAAGGGCAAAATCGCAGCGGTTCGGAATGCTGTTTGCCGCCACATCTCCCCACAGTGGCTGGACGCTGGTAACTTTACTCGCTACCACACATATTTCCCTCCGTCAAGTCCCCGATGCTTTGAGTCCAGAATTACTGAGTGAAAAACTAGAATTACTGATAGACTGTTTGCGGGAAGATTTTGGGCTGGAAAGACCGAAAATTGCGATTTCTGGCTTAAATCCTCACAGCGGCGAAAATGGCAAACTGGGAAATGAAGAGCAAGACTGGATGATACCTTGGTTGGAAACGCAGCGCGATCGCTTTCCTCAAGTGCAGTTAGACGGGCCAGTCCCCCCCGATACCCTGTGGGTAAAACCGGCTAAAGTTTGGTACGGTTTAGCCAAGGAAGCTCACGACGGTTACTTGGCAATGTACCACGACCAGGGGTTGATTCCAGTAAAATTGATGGCTTTTGATAAAGCAGTCAACACTACAATTGGCTTGCCTTTTGTCCGCACATCTCCCGATCACGGCACAGCTTTTGATATTGTAGGTCAAGGGATTGCAGATGCCTCCAGCATGAAGGCAGCATTGCAGTTGGCGGCCCAGTTGGCTAGTCGCAGAACAGCAGTTAAAATAGGGCGATAGCTTTAGTACGCCAGACACTCGGAAAAATTGTGTCATTCCTATTGATTTTCGCTGGGGTGAGGCGGCAAGCAAGCTGGCATTTTTATTCGGTCGGTTAAAATCACCTTTTGGTAGCGCAGTATGGCAGCATTTAATGATAATTCCGGCAAAATATATCAGTCAGAAAAAGAGGTTTCTGATGCAACTCTGGCAAGTTCTAAAGCTGGAGAGCAACTTCAGGAATTGCTAACCATATTGACTGAATTTCAGTTATTAAAGAAATCAAAAAAAGAGCCAAGCGAGTTGAAATTACCGCTTTCGGAAAAGTCTGTTCAGCGATTAGAGGATGAGGAGAATCGGCGCAAACAATTGTCTTTCCTGATCGAATCACCGAGTATTGTACCGGAAGTATTAACTAACGATGAAGAGATACCTTCTCAAAGACGAGAAAACAATAATGAGGAACCAGATTTATCTATAGCCGGGAAGGTAGCTAAAAATAATCGGCAGTCGGAGGAAGAATTAGAACAAGCAGTTGAGCAGTTTAAGCAGTTGCAACAACTACTGTTTGAAAGGGATTTGCCGGAATTTTACAGTAATGTTTTGAGCGTGGAACAAAGGTTAGAAAATTTTGAGAAGCTGATGTCTCAACCAGAAGAGTTGATGGTTTTACTGAAACCGTTAATTCCTGAGTTGGTGAGAGAAGAATTAGAGGAGTTGAAGTCGGAATTAAAAAAGGCGATCGACCTCGCAAACAATAATAAAATTAATCGCATCGAGTTGGAGGCTAAATTAGCAGATTGGGAAAATCAAATTGCTAACTTTAACCAGCAACCCCTGCCGAATACAGAACACTTAATCCAACGGCTGATGCCAGTAGTGGGAGATCTGCTAAACCGTAAGGTAGAGGAGTCTAAGTTAGAGGTAGCTTCGGCGATCGCACCGAGAGTCAATCAAGTAATTCACAATCAAAACGGACTTGAAGAACAGGTAGTAAGAATTGAAGATAGAGTTGCAAATATTCAGCAGCGTTACCAGCAGCAACCGGAAGATTTAATCAAGCAGCTAGTACCAGTAGTTAGCGATTTACTGAACCGCAAAATTAGTGAATTAAAATTAGAGGTTGTAGAAGCTGTTGCCCCCTCAGTACAGGTAAGAATAGCTTGGGTAGAAATAGAAGAAAAAGTATTGAGCATCATCGAACGCCGACTGGCTACGCAACAGTCGCCAACTCAGAAGCCTGAAGAGATAATGGCGATGCTAATGCCGGCAATAACTGATTTGCTGAATCAGAAAATCGATGAATCAAAATTACAAGTAGCAGCGACGATCCAACCTTTGATAGAATCAGCAATTCTTCAAAGAGAAGTTCAAGGCAAATTGAGCGACGTAGAAAGTAGACTAAATAATCTTCAACGACAGCAAAAAACTCAGCCGGAAGATATAATGGCAAGGCTAATGCCGTTAATGATTGAGTCGCTGAACCGGAAAATTGAGGAGACAAAGTTAGAGGTGAGAGAGGCGATCGCACCTGGTGTCAACACGGCTATTCAAAACAGCGGTATTGCAGCACAAATATTAAATAATGAAACTAAGATTGTCGAAGTTCAGCAGCAAGTTTTAGCCGAGATAGAAGGGTTGATGGCAAGAATAATGCCAGTGATTGTAGAAATGCTGTCCCGAAACATCGGGGAAGCAAAGCTAGAGATAGAATCTGCGATCGCCCCGGCTGTCGATGCCATCATTCAGAATAAAAGGATCGATCAAAGACTCGCGAAGATCGAACAACAGATTGTGGCGATCGAACACCGGATTTATGAATCCACAGACTTGTTTACAGATTTACTGAAACCTTTGATTGACGAGCTGATGGTTAGCCATCACGCCCAACTACAAAAGTCGGTCATCGAATCTATTTTACCATTGTTAGATGAAGTTGTAAGTTATAATTACAGACTCAACGATAAAGTAGGGGAACTCGATCGCAAAATTACTGATGCGGAATGGGGAGGCGATCGGGAAGAATTACTCGCCCGAATTAAAATCATGTTTCCCGAAATGATGCTCCAAACCATTAATGAGTCGAGACAATCATTTGTCGAAACCATAAGTCCGATAATTGATGAAATAATTAATACCAAATCCAGAGAAAATAGACAATCGATGGGAGTAGCCATATCGCCGGCTCTGACTGTGGGAATCAGCCACAGAATGAGTGAATCGCCGGATGAAATTGCAATGGCGATCGCGCCGGAAATGGCCGCTGCTATCAAACAGCAAATTCATCTCAAGCGAGAAGCAATGTCGGATGCACTTTATCCCATCATCGGCAGCACGATTTTAAAATACATCGCCGAGATGATGGGGGAGATTAATGAAAAACTAGAATCAGCTTTAAGTCCAGAGGGAATTAGTCGCAAAATCAAAGCCAAAATACAGGGCATTTCTGAAGCAGAATTGCTGATGAAAGAAACAACACCACTGAGTGTGAAAGCTGTCTTTTTAATTCAAGCAGGATCGGGCTTAGTAATTTCAGCAGTGCAGAAGTCTGAACGCGAACAGCTAGAATCAGATATGGTAGCGGGGATGCTGACTGCTATTCGGGCTTTTGTCAACGATTGTATATCTCAGTCAGGAAATATTGCAGAGATTGATGCTATAGAATACGGCACATCTACCATAGTATTGGAAGTTGCGGGTTCGTGTTATCTGGCAGTAGTGATGCAAGGAGAAACCCGCCAGTGGTTTAAGTATAAAATGCGATCGATATTCAACAATATTGTTCAAGAATACGGAGCTCAAATTCAGTCATTTAACGGCGATCCAGCCACTGTGCCACCCGAAATAAACTCGAAATTGCAAAAATTAATCGATACAGAGGTAAAAGTTAAATCTCGTAAACGTCCAATTTTACCCACGATCGGTTTGGCAGCGTTAGGTTTAATTGGCCTACCTTGGGGAATTCATCAATACCGCAGCTCAGTTGCAGCGAGCTTAGAAGCAGATACAAATTTAGCATTACAATCTGCTCCCGATTTATCAGTTTATCGCCTCGTGGCTGATGTTAAAGATAGAGTATTGGAGATTTCGGGACGAGTGCCGAATCAAAATCTGCGATCGAAAGCGGAAAAAATCGCTCAGCAAGCGGCTCCCCAATCAAGAATTGAAAATAAAATTATAGCCGTTGAAGTACCTCCAGATCCGGTTTTAGTCGAAGCCGATGTCAAGCGGACAGCAGCTCTTTTGAATAAAGTAGAAAGCATTAATATCTCCGCTCGCTATGCAGAGGGAAAAGTCGCCATTGCAGGCAGCGTAAGCAAAGCGCCAGATGCTCAGAAAATAACTCAAGCTTTTGAGACAATTCCGGGGGTGAAGTCGGTAACAAATACAGTGATAATAGGAACTCCACCGCCACCAAAGATAATAATGCCAGTTCGCGTGTATTTCGGTGTAGGTTCGGCAAGTTTGCAGGCGAAAGACGTAGCACAAAAGCTTAGCAAAGTCAAGGAATATATGGAGAAAAATAGCACGAAGAATTTAAGGATAATTGGCTACAGCGATTTTAAAAGCACTCCGGTAGAAACTCAAAAGTTGGCACTGGAAAGGGCGACAAATGTGAAAAATATTTTGGTTAGACAAGGGATAAATGGCAACAGAATACAAGTTGCTTCTACTAAGGGTCGTCCCGAAGGTGTGGAGGCCAATCAACCGCTGTGGCTGAGCAGATTGGTAGTATTTGAGGTGATCAATTAAAATTGGGAATGGGGAATTGGGAATTGGTAATTGGTAATTGGGAATTGTTAATTGGGCATTTTCCCTAATGACTAATGACTACTGACTAATATCATGTCCGATCGATTAACCATAATATCCCGGTCGGGGCGGGTTTTTGAGATGGTCAATTATTGGCAGGTATTGTTGGTGAACCCGCCCCTACCTGATTGCGGGTAATCGACAGGATATGACTAATGACTACTGACTACTGACTACTGACTACTGACTAATGACTTCTTCCTCTTGAATTAATCGAACTCGCCCGGAGGTAAAGGCTTGTATTCGATCGCCCGCCAAACACACTAACAAGCGGCCGCATCCGTCAATGCCCGCTGCTTCTCCGCAGATGGTTTCCGAAGCAAGTTCGATCGCCACCGGGCAGCCAATCAACGCATCGCGGCGGCGCAATTCCGGCAAAAGTAGCGCTAAACCGGACTTGGAGGCTGGCTTGTCTGTGGTAGAAAACATATCGGCTAGTTCGAGTAAATAGTGCCGCAGTCGATCGAGCAAACACAGTTCATCCGGTACTGTACTAGCAATAGAATGCAAGCTTACCGCATTACCGAGATCCCTTTCATCCAATCCCGCAGCCGCGAAATCTACGCAGCGGTTGAGTCCAATTCCCACAACGGCGCGAGTTTTACCCAAAGCATTGCCCGAAGAGGCTTCGCAGAGAATTCCGGCTAATTTGTGGCGATCGATCCAGACATCGTTTGGCCATTTCAGGCGCAGCATATCTCGACAGTCGGGAACCAAATCTTCGATCGCGTAAATCACCGCTAAACCCGCTGCTAAACTGAGTCCCGGCAACAGAGTGGGGTTGAGGTTGTCGAGTACAAAACTAACAGTCAAGACACCGCTTGGGGCGTGCCAGGTGCGCCCGTGTTGGCCGCGCCCGCTGGTTTGTCGCCTAGTAAATACTGCATCTCCGTGGTGGAGCCCGGCCGCGCGGGCGATCGCCCAACTGTTGGTACTTGGACAGGTATCCAACGAGTGTAGCCAGTGAGGGAGGTTTGGGCGATCGGGTTCTGGGCTTGCGGGCACGGGAGTTAAGGGCAATTCAGACAACGTTTGATTTGTAGTATTTGATATCTAAAAGCTGATTATCGCATTTTCCAGAAGTGCCACCTCGCGCGACGGCGAGAATTCAGAGAAATTGGAGTGTAGTACAGTTTCCGCATCAGATTTACCTTACGCCACAACATCTGTTTAGCCACCAAATCTCTTGATTTATAAGGATTTTGGGGGATTCATAGGGTTGGTTGGAGCGATCGACACCCCTTTAAAAAACCCAATTTCAAAAAAAGTTGTATTACCCCCTTGACAGTCTTGTAATACGCAACGTAGTATAAATGTATGGCGAAGGGGAAAGAGCTTCAAAGCCTTACCCCACGAGCAATATGAACCTTGAAAACAGAATAGGAAGTTAATCGTGTCACATAATTGTGGACATTGGCGGTGTAGACTCCGGCAACAATAGCCCGATCGGGTTGTAGTACGCGGAATCAACCGCCACCCCGTCCCAACTTGAGTAATTCAAGGACACAATATTGTTCATTTTCGCGGGGGTATAGCTCAACCGGTCAGAGCAGTCGCCTGTCGAGCGAAAGGTTGCGAGTTCAAGTCTCGTTACTCCCGTCAGTCGATTTTAGATTTTAGATTTTAGATTTTAGATTTACTCCACAGGAGAAGAATCTGGGAATTGGAACTTTGGTCTAAAATCTACACCTCCTGTCGGAAAGCAAGTATCCGTTTTTCGGCGGGGTCAAAGTCCCGTAGGCAAAAGTCAAGCCGTCTCCCCCTCTGGCGTGAAGATTGCGAGTGCAAACCTCGTCGGGACTCCCAGGTTAGGTGGCTGAGTGGCTCAAAGCGTCGGTCTGCAAAACCGATTTTCGCGGGTTCAAATCCCGCCCTAACCTCTGTTCCTATTTATTCGCAGGAGCAATCTCAAATCTCAAAGAGCAATCCAAAATCTAAAATCTAAAATCTAAAATCGATAGTGCTGTAGGCAAATGGTTTAAGCCGCTTGGTTTTCACCCAAGTGATTGCGGGTTCAACTCCCGTCAGCACTTCTCGTGGGTCGTTGGCAGAATGGTTTTGCAGCCGCCTTTTAAGCGGATGGATCGAGGTTCAATTCCTCGACGACCTACCAAAATTTCTATCTTGGGTCGGCCCTCCTATTGGCGTGGGTAGCTGTCTGTAAAACAGTAGCTTAAAGCGTTGCTGGTTCAATTCCAGCCCGGCCCATTTGTAACTGCATTTAATCCGCAGTTGCAATCTTGAGAACGTGGTGTAGCCGGATAACATCTCAGTTAATAAAACTGAAGATTGAGGGTTCAAATCCCTCCGTTCTCGGTGTGGAGAGGTGGCCGAGTGGCTTAAGGCGCTTTCCTGCTAAGAAAGAGCGGTTTAACAGCCGTCGAGGGTTCAAATCCCTCCTTCTCCGTTTTCCCCCGATAGCTCAGTTGGTAGAGCGCTTGTCTGAAGAGCAGGAGGTCGTCAGTTCGATACTGACTTGGGGGATTGCGTTGCCTTATAGCTCAATGGTAGAGCAAGCGGTTGTTAACCGCTAGGTTGTAGGTTCGAGTCCTACTGGGGCAGCCATTTTTTTAATTGCCGGGTAGACAAATTGGTAAAGTCGCCTATCTCTGAAATAGGAGTTTCTGTAGGTTCAAAGCCTACCCCGGTACCCAATTATTGGGAAGTCGCCTAATCGGTATGGCACCGCTCTTTGAAAGCGGCAAAATGCAGGTTCGACCCCTGCCTTCCCAGTTCTGCTATTACCAAAGCAGATCAATTACACTCCTGTAGCCCAATTGGCAGAGGCCACAATTTCAAAAATTGTGTTGTGTGAGTTCAAATCTCACTCCTGAGTACCAAATTTTCAACTAAGTTTCTACTTGCTCCTGTGGCGGAATTGGCAGACGCGGCAGACTTAAAATCTGTTTTATTTTGAGTGTGAGTTCGAGTCTCACCCGGAGCATGAACGGGATGTAATTCAGCGGCCAGAAGCCATGCTTTGGGAGCATGGAGTCGTTGGTTCAAATCCAACCATCCCGACTTTACCCCTGTGATGTAATTGGAAAACATCACTCGCTCAAAACGAGTGTTTTTTGCAGGTTCGAGGCCTGTCAGGGGTATGAGGTTTTATTCAATCTCAAATCGAAAATCTCAAATCGAAAATCAATTTTGCCCCTGTAGCCCAATCGGTAGAGGCGCTAGATTTAGGATCTAGTTAGTGCTGGTTCGATGCCAGTCAGGGGTATTTGGTGACATCGCGGGTGAAGTAGCCTGGGTAGGCTTGGCAGTCTCATAAGCTGCAAATCCGCAAGTTCAATTCTTGCCCCCGCCACCAAAAATGCAGGTGTGATGTAATTAACAACATGAGGGTTTCATACAGCCTTTTTGCGAGTTCAAATCTCGCCATCTGCTGTGCTGGTGTAGCTCAATTAGGCAGAGCAACTGATTTGTAATCAGTCGGTTGTAGGTTCAATTCCTATCACCAGCCCCACAATTGCGGATATGGTGTAACGGTAGCATTCGAGTCTTCCAAACTCTAGGCACGAGTTCGAGCCTCGTTATCCGCTTGGTTAAACGAGAGGTTTGTTAAATCTCACATCTTGCACCATTCTCGCTTAACAGGCTTTTCGGCCTGTTCCACAAGAAAATCTACTCTTTGTGGAACAGGCCGAAAAGCCTGTTCATAAAAGGCTTATTGACAAGGGTGCAACATCTCAGTTAAATCCAAAATCTCACATCTAAAATCGGTTTGCGGATGTCATGTAGCGGCTAGCATCTGAGTATGCCATTCTCAGCGCATGGGTTCGAGTCCCATCATCCGCTTTTGTAGTCCTGAGCTTCGATGGTAGAGCGTTTGCCTTACAAGCAGACGCGGGGTAATCTCCTGTCAGGACTACTAATTTATGGGAGTGTAGCTCAATGGATAGAGCGCCGCGCTATGCGCTACCGCGCACGCTTCGCTAACGGACGCGGATGTTGTGGGTTCGAGTCCTGCCACTCTCGTTGTTTTTGCTTTAATTTAAGGAGGTTGATTCCCTTGAATGGATAATTTTTTATATTACGATCGATTCCCGTAGGGAATCGCACAAATTAACAAAAAATACGGGAGTGTAACTCAACTGGATAGAGTGTCGAGCTTCTACCTCGAATGTTGTGGGTTCAAGTCCTACCGCTCCTGCTGTCTGGGGTTCGTAGCTTAATTGGTAAAGCATCTAACTGGCTGTTAGAAAGATATCGGTTCAAATCCGATCGCAATCCACCACACCGATTTTAGATTTTAGATTTTGGATTTTGGATTTGAGATTGATTTCACAAATCAATCTGGAAGCTTGAATATTCGTCTAATATTTTGTTATGGGCGACTTAATACCACTTTAAAAAACTAATTAAACTGTCGAGAATCTCCAAACCCATATCCACTAACTCATCCCCAATCTAAAATCTAAAATCTAAAATCTAAAATAGTATAAGGGGTCATAGCTCAATTGGTAGAGCGCTTGCTTTGCACGCAAGAGGTCAGGAGTTCGATTCTCCTTGACTCCACTTACGGTGTCTGAAGTCGAAGCGGTCGAGACGCTAGCCCGTGAAGCTAGTTATTAGCGGGTTCAATCCCCGTCAGACACCCCTTGGAAGATGCCGCTAAATGGTTGGCAACCAGTCTTGAAAACTGGGGTACAGGTAACTGTAAGGGTTCGATTCCTTCATCTTCCTTTTAACCACCGGAAGTCGAAAAGCGAGACACCGTGCTGATAACGCGGGGATAGGAGGGGCAGTACCTCCTCGGTGGATGGATTGGTTTATAATAAGTCTAAATTTACTACTGATTCAACATAAAAGCCATGAAAGTTCAAGTTATAAAATTAGAATTAATTCAGTGGTCTTTGTTATTGAAGGATATTCAATTTTTAAACGAAATCCAAAAACTGAAAGAAACGTCGCATGAAAAGACTGCGGTCTTCAAGTCCCGTAAATTTGGCTGTGAAAAAGGAATTTTTACTTTCGTTGCGGATGATTTTGATGAAAAAAGTCCTGGTTTTTACGATGTAAAATTGTTGTACCAAATGAACGTGAAAGATGAGAAAACTAAACTATTACGTTGCTTGCACAGTTGATGGGTTTATTGCTCGCGAAGATGGGTCATTTGATTGTTTCCCTATGGACGGAGAGCATTTTGCTGATTTGTTAGATTCCTTTCCTGAAACTTTTCCGGCTCACTTTCAGGAAGCACGAGGCATTCGTGCAGAAAACAAGCAGTTTGATGCGGTTTTGATGGGACGGAAAACCTATGAGGTAGGGCTAAATGTTGGTGTAACTAATCCTTATCCCAGCTTGAAGCAGTATGTCTTTTCGCGCACTATGGAAGCCAGTCCCGATGAGAATATTGAACTTGTTTCGGACAATCCTGTTGAATTGGTTAAGGAATTGAAAAGGGAAACGGGTAAAGACATCTGGCTCTGCGGTGGTGGGGCTTTAGCGGCAACTCTTTTTTCTGAGATTGACGAGATGATTGTGAAGTTAAATCCGGTAGTAATTGGAGCGGGAATTCCTCTTTTTTCCGGTGCAATCGAGCCGACCAATTTGGAAGTTGCCGATCGCAAAATCTACAGCAACGGTTTCATGTTGCTTCATTATCGAGTGAAGCATTAGCGATAAGCTGTTCGGCATTTAAAGGACTTGCGTAAGGTGCGTCAGCATCTAAGGTTTTCCGTTTCAGCGTAAAAGTTCTAGCTGACGCACCCTACTAGCCTCGTTACTGGTTTAAATGCTCCACAGCTTAAGGACTTTATTTGTTGCAATTACTGCGGGCAAAAAAGGACTGAAGTCCTTACTACAAAATGATTTTCTAGGAATTACACAAAAATTGTATGCGGTATTTTCTCGGTTTCAATGTTGAGTCAGACTGATATCTTGCACCATTCTCAATTAGCGGTAGGGGCGGGTTCGCCAACAGCCTTAAAGCTTGCAAATAGGTTCTATAAACCCGCCCGACCCCACGAAAAATCCTCTTATTGATATTGCTGCAAGATGTCAGGTCAGACCGATCGCCACAAATTTTTACAGAAATAGTTGATTTTTCAAAACGGTTGTGTTATACTAGCTTAGATGCGGGAGTATAGCTCAGTTGGTTAGAGCAGGTGACTCTTAATCTCAAGGTCGAAGGTTCAAGTCCTTCTACTCCCATCCCCAATAACATACGACTCACAAGGCTTTGAGACTTTAAACTGTCTCTAGTTTGTCGTTTTCCACTCATTTTGCGCTCACGATAGCAGCCAATGGCGGTAGCGGTTGGATTACTGTGAGTGTTTGCGTTGTCGGATTTTTAATGTTGATCGACTCATCCGATCGATAAAAGTGCGATCGCCCAAGCTATTTTGAAACTGAATAACAACAGGGAATGGTGATTAGCTATGATGGCAAATCTCTCGGCGCGCTGCTATGGGGGCGATCGCGATTTAGATGCGATCGCCCATTTAATCAATACTTGCGAAGAAGTCGATCGGCTCGATGAAGGCACTTCCATCTCGGAATTACAACAAGAATTTAACCAACCGTCCCTAGATGTAGCCCGCGATATCCGCCTTTGGGAAGATGCGGAAGGAAAATTAATCGGTTTTGCTCAGTTGTCCGTTTCTGAACCGGGGGAAGTAATTGACGGTTGGTTGTGGTTTCGCGTTCACCCCGACGCGCGCGGAGGCGATGTGGAAGCAGCCGAGATCGCCTGGGGTGAAGTGCGGATGCGCGAAGTGTCTGCAATGCGGGGCGGGCGCGTGAAGCTGCGAACCTATGCTCGCGCTGAGGATTGCGATCGCATTTCTGTGCTGACAAGTTGCGGTTTTAAGGCCGATCGCTATTTTTGCCGAATGGCGCGATCGCTCTCTGAACCGATCCCAGAACCGCAATTCCCCGAAGGTTTTGCCCTCATTCAGTTCCCCGGCGAACAGGATGCGGCAGCTTGGGTAGAAATGTTCAACCAGTCATTTATCGATCACTGGAATCATCACGATTTAACGGTGGATAAATTTAAGCACGAGTTAGCTAAACCCGATTACAGAAATGATTTAGACTTGATTGCTGTTGCTGATGACGGCACATTTGTCAGTTTTTGTTACTGCGAGATTAGTGTGCAAGAGTGCGATCGTACCGGGCGCAATGAAGGCTGGATTGCTTGTCTCGGCACTAGGCGTGGCTTCCGCAAAATTGGATTGGGACGAGCAATGTTGCTGGCTGGTTTGCATCGACTGAAAGCTGCCGGTGTCGCTACTGCTATTATCGGCGTCGATGCTGCAAATTCATCAGGTGCGATGCGACTTTACGAGTCTGCTGGCTTCCACAATATTCGCAACAGCATTTCCTATGTTAAGGATGTTTGATCGATGTTACAGATTGCGATCGCCCTTTGACCCAAGAAACCGGGTTTTTTACCGAATCTGCGGGTGGCAACGAAATATTTTGGTAAAAAAACCCGGTTTCTCGCCACTCGTGTAAGTTTTATCTAAAAAACTTTTGCTACCCCCTTGACACTTGTGTAGTATTTATGTAGCATATAAATATGGAAAGCGCAGGACAAGCAAAAACCTGTATTTTTCGTGCAAATTCTGAACCTTGACAACTAAATATTGCTCAAATTTTCAACGAACATCAATTTGAAAGTCTTGCAATATAGACTCGATGGTCATGTTGTTACTTTATACGAAAATGTTCGGTTACAAATTGACTCGATCCGAGTCAGATGTTGTACGAAATCAGTCTAATTTCAACGAATTTAATGCGGATTCAGAACAGAAAATTTCAGCCAGATTTCAATCAACCAAAAAGGCTGAGGAAATCCGCAAAATTAAACAAGCTTATCATTTAGAACGGCGCTTCTTTCAGTAAAGATTATCAGATTTCGTGAATCTTTACCGATACTGGCAATTTGCCCGCGTCTCACAAAAAGCCAAAGTCGAGAGCAGATAAGCTACTAATCCAAAATCAAAAATTGCTCTAGGAGGTATCGGTAATGGTTCACATTCGTTTTGAAGGACGTTCCTACGATCTGGCGGAAAACCAACTGGGTATCGCGGCAGGAATGAGCGACAAAGCTATTAAGGAACGTCTGGCCAATCATTTTGATGTCAAGGGATCTCGCTTCGATTCTTACGTGCTCGATCGCCGTCCCAGTGGCGATTTAATTGTTCGCCCAGAAGCCGTTTACGGCTAGAAATTCACTTAAAGCACGTATTAGGCAGCGCACCCTAACAAAAGAAGCTTACAAACTGGATACGTTCGACTTAAAATCGAATTGTAGGTTCAATTCCTACTTGCCGCGAGGCTAAAGCTTCTCTGACTTGTGCGCTGCCTTTTATAGCTGAATTTTTTATATCTATCCGGCGCTTAAAATTTCCACTTCGCGCCCCAACAAAGGAAGCTTACATACTAGCTCATTGGTAGAGCATTTCTCTTTAAAGAAAAGGTCGCGGGTTCAACTCCTGCGTATGTGCAAATGGCTTTCTTAACTTGCGCGAAGTGACTTTTGAGGCGCTATCAGCTCTTGTGGTTAATTCAGGATAATAATTAAGTAATCCTGTTTGTATTGAAGACTTCCGTCCTCAAAAATAAATTGGTATTAGCCATGAGAAAATGTTGGCCGATATCTCGCCGATGAAAGTCACAATTACTCGATCGTACATCTGGCTAACGGTTTGATTGCAAAATATGCCGATCGCACTTTACCATTTCGCTACTAGACGCGCGATCGCCTGATGTCCTGGGAAGCTCGGATTAATTGGGTTGAACCAGATTTGAAGTCACTCGACTCCGAAATAGTCCGCCAGGGATTGAAATCCCTGTCTAATAGCTAAAGTCCTCGCTATGAGGACTAAAGATATTTGTTTTTCTTGGTTTTTAATCACCGAAAATACATTTTTAAACACGCATTTCAGTCCTCTTAAGAGGACTTAAGCTTTGAGCCAGGGATTTCAATCCCTGGCGGACTAAGGCGATAGGTGCAAAATATTAGGTGACAGCAATGAATATGAATGTATTAGAGCGCGATTTGCGTTTGGAAATGCTCAACAGTCTCCTCACAACTCCTCACCGCCAATTAGAAAAAGTAGCAGAAATTCACAAGTTAATTATCGAATTAGATCCGATTTTTTACGGTCATTTAGCAGTGTGGTATCAACGCCACGGCGACGTGCGCGATCACAAGGAAGTTTTTGCCGGAAATTTGCTAACTTCGGCGCTGACGGAACACCGAGATGCCGGTTTTATGATGCTGCAAGAGTTCCCTCCCTACGAGGTTTCGCGGATTGTGGACTTTATGAAACAGCATCAGAATAAGGTGCCCCGCAGTGCGCGCACTGCTGTCACTCGCTATCTGAAATCGCGGGAAAAGAATGCACAGTTTTTCGATCGCGCCGCCATCCGCAACCGCAAGGCGATGAAGCATTTGTACGCAACGCTGCACGTCAAGCCGAGCGATCGCGCTAATGCTATCCTCTTCAAAGACAATCCGCCGGAAGACTCTCTGGCATTCGTTTTGAAGCAGTTAGCAAAGGCGGCGACACCTGCGGAACAGGCGAATTTGATTGTTGAGTACAAGATTCCGTATACGATCGCAGTTGGTGCGATCGGACAGCTAACGCCAACAGTTTTGGCGGCGCTGATTAACTCGATGTCGCCCCAGGAAGTCATCAACAATTTGAAATCGATTCAGTCGCGCGGCGCGATGGATCACCCGGAAGTCAAGCAGTTGATTGATTCCAAGTTGGATGAAGCGGCGAAGTGCGATCGGGTTTCTGCTTACAAAGCGAGTGTTGCGGGCGCGGGCGCCAACTTCGACGCAGCAACGGCGGCGAAGCTGGAAGCGGTGACAAACGAACAGGTGAAGAAGCGCGGCAAGATTGCGAAAGCAACCGGTTTGTTGATTGACAAGTCGGGTTCGATGGAAAGTGCGATCGAAGTTGGGAAGCGTCTCGCTGCTTTGATTTCCGGCATTTCCGAGGCTGAACTGTTCGTTTATGCCTTTGACACGATGCCGTATCCAGTGCAAGCAAATGGCAGCGAATTGACAGACTGGGAACGCGCTTTCAAGCACATTCGCAGTGGCGGCGGCACAAGTTGCGGTTGCGCGGTGGAAGCAATGCGAATTAAAAAGCAGGTTGTCGAGCAATTCATTATCGTAACAGATGAAGGCGAAAACGCTGCACCTTATTTTGCAGATGCTTATCAGAATTACTGCCGCAGTTTGGGGGTAATTCCTGATGTTGTGATTGTGCGAGTTGGTTCTTGGTGCGAATATGTCCAGAAGCAATTGAAGGACAAACAAGTATCGGTGGAAACCTTTACGTTTGCGGGCGATTACTACTCCTTACCGAATTTAGTGCCGATGTTGAGCCGTCCTTCGCGGCTGGAATTGTTGATGGAAATTCTGGATACGTCGCTGCCGGTAAGGAATGACAAGTAAAATGTAGGGTGCACGCTGCGACCTTATTTCTTAGTCTCAAGCGGCTGTAATATCAAGTTGGAGCGCTCCGTTACAATCTAATTCCCGGTATTGTAGGGGCGGGTTCACAGACAATAATTGCCGATAATCGACAATCTCGTAAACCCGCCCCCACCCAACGGTAAATCGCAATCTACTTATATAGTTAAAATTGGCACGGATCTGAAGGACAAGACACTATGAAACTAGCTGAAGCTTTAATTTTAAGAGCTGACTGTCAAAAAAGAATGGAACAACTGCGAGCCAGATTGATAAGAAGTGCTAAAGTACAGGAAGGAGAAGAACCTCCAGAAAATCCCCAAGCACTAATTAGCGAATTAGATGCAGGGGTGCAAGAACTGGAAGACTTAATTAAGAAAATTAACAAGACTAATTCGCTGACAACTCTGGAATATGGATTGACTTTATCGGATGCTTTAGCTAACAGAGATGCTCTCGCGCTTAAGCGCGGCATTTACAATTCTTTAGTTGACGCAAGCGCTTTGAGGCAAGACCGCTATACTCGATCGGAAGTCAAATTTTTTAGTACGATCGACGTTGGTGAACTGCAAACGCAAATCGATCGAATGTCTAGACAGTATAGGGAGTTAGATACTAAAATACAGCAAGCAAACTGGAATACTGAACTTATCGATTGAGCAAGTTGGTAGCCAATGCAATAGAAGCGAGCACAACCCCCAACAGGGTTAAGTTGGACGGTACGGTTGAGAGGCCATAACCAAGCGGGTTCAAACCCCGTATCACAAATCAAGCCTTGATTGTTACAAACGTACAGGGCATTGTTAAAGTTACTACCGCGTGCTGGTCTATTGATATTGGTGAGGGTGGGTTAGGGGTTTCTTGCTCAATTGCAAAAAGTATTGGGAATTCCAGAAGGCTGTGAGGCGGTTAAAATTTCGATTTTTTTCATCCTCAACCGAAAGCGTTTTCCCTATTTTAAATTATTCTCTAATTCGATCGATAATTTCTAGTAACTCTGGATTAGCGATGGCTGAGACTAAGTGGGAATCCGCAGCAGCCAAAGCAGCGCGTAACTTTTCCGAAGTCAGTGCGGGATATTTTTCTAACACCTGCTGTTGAGTCCATCCCGCAGCAAAGAGCCCTAGCAAAAATTCTACAGACAATCGAGTTTCTGGTGCTGCTGGTTGACTTGTTGAAGCTTTCGGGTTTGGATGAATGAGCTTTCGCCAGTCCATTGTTTTACTTAAACGATTGGGGAAGATTCCGCCGATTATACAGTATTTGGGCACAGTAGAAACACGGGCCTCGTTGACTGACTTTGTAACAGTGCCACCGCAGGTCATACCATGTTAGATTTTAGATTTTAGATTTTAGATTGGGAATCACTGATGAATTAAGGGTTTGAAGCTTGGCTAGAGTCGCATTTTTTGGGAACTGGTGTCATTTCGCGATTTTGCGATTAAATTGTTATTACGATCGCAGTACAGCACTTTCTTATAGACTAGACTAATGGGGTAGCGACGGGGCGAGATCCCTTTTTCCTTCAGTCCGTTTCAATACCGAACCGCGTTAGCCAAGCCCGCCCCTACGGGGGCTACGCCAACTAAGAGGATCGCACTAAATCTCAACCCACTGTCTAACGGACTGTGCCATCCACAGTGCAACCCACAATACAACTACTTTAACTTCTTAAAACTATGGGAAAAAAGTCGAAAGCCAAAAAATCCCAGGTCAAAAAATCCAGTTTGCTCTCCCAGCGACTGCAAGAAGCTCTCGATCGAGGCAGTAAAGTTTGGATTAAAACAAATAATAGCAGTTTCGGCGGCATCCCGATTAATTTGTTCGGGGAGTTTGCGGAACTTTTGGTGATAGTTCCCCCTAACGAACAGGCGGAAAATATCGATGCTTACGGACAAGTTACGTGGCTGATTCGACTCTCTGATATTATTGCACTCGCTTACCCTACTGAATATTGGTCTAAAGATAGATTAGAAAGTTTGCTGCCACCAGATGCAGTTACTTCCGAAGTAGGAGATTAACTGCGTAGGGTGTGCATTGCGTACCCTAATTTTAGCTGAGTTGTATTTGGTATGGTGTGCAATGCACACCATACATTTACTATTTTTTAAGCTGTTTTAGCAGCCAATATATACACCTCTTCCACCGATTTTTATCAGTTTAATTAGTTGTTGCAAGCTGAAAGCTGCACTTTACAACTGCCGCCCTCTAGTTCGCTGCAACCCGCGAGAGCTTGAGCTTCTGCTGCGGCTTTATCGTCGCCCCAGCCCGCACCTGCTCCTCCTTTGCCTACGGCGATCGCTCCACAATTATTACTATTAGATGTCAGCGGTTCGCAGTCGTTAGCACCTCCGCTTTGTTCATTGCAAGCGGCTACTGCTGCGTTTAGTGCTTCTTTCTCCGTAGCATGATCCCAACTAATACCAGTGGCGTCAGAAGTCGGAGAATAAGCAGTAGCTCCATAGCTGTCCTGAGCTTTAGCTACCTGGACTGAGCCAAAAAGAGGAAGTGTCAAAGCTGTGACTACAACCCACTTAGAAAAAAGCTTTTGCAGCATATTTACGCGATATATCTACAAGGTTAAATTGGGAGGTTCGCTCAATATTATATTAGGGTATTGATTCGCGTCAACAGTATTGATGAATCTTTATATTTATTTAATTTAAAAGTGTGTTAGGTAAAAAAGTTAAGACAGGACTTACCCATTCCGATGCCTAGAAACCGGGTTTTTTAGCGAATCGGCGGGCGGGAACGAAATATTTTTGTAAAAAACCCGGTTTCTGATTCCCTATGCGTAAGTCCTGTAAGATGAAGGAGGTCAATTCAGTGGCAGATATCCGCAAAATTATCAGCCAACTCGCTGCCCAAGAAGCGCACCTACTCGATACCCAATTTCTGGCTCCTTGCGTGCGTGGGGGAAGCGTGCGGATAAGAGTTAGCTCAATGGTTTATACTTTTGTACCGCAGCCACAAAACTTTGAAGGATGGGCTATTTTTGCGCCATTAAATGAGAAAATAGCTGCGGTAATTGAGGAGCCGAGTTTGCCGCAAGTGGCCGAGTATTTGCAACTCCTCCTCCCCGTTCGCTTGCACTTGGCTTACGTGCTGCAAGGGCAAACCTGGCTGGCTTATCCTGTTAACGAATCTGATGCTAAACAGCGCACGGGTGTAGCGAAACCAGTACCAGTCCATTTAGTAACTGAAGGTTCGCAGTTTGAGCCGATTGTTGCGCGCTGGGACGGTCATTGTTTGTGGTTTGAAGAGATTGACAGGCGCGCCGATCTGCTGCCATCTGAGAAGTTAAAAGCAGCTTTAAAAAAGTTGATTTTGCCTCAAGAAGTTCGCTTTAAAGGGATGACGCCGGAAATGCGAACTGTTTACGAATTGGTGTCCCGAAATATTAAAGATTTCGATCCAAAAGTGCGGGATGAACAGCGCTTGCAGGGGGCATTGAAAATGGGCGGCGGTGAATTGCGGGATTTTTTAGATCGCGAAAATTATTGGCTAGTTGAATGGACTAGCGGAACCGGAGAACATCACACTTCTGCGATCGCCAAAAATGACTTGACAGTTATGAGTGCGGGGATTTGTCTCAGCGGATTGGACAAAGACTTCGACTTGCATTCATTGGTTGGAGTCGTCGAAAATCGATAATTCTTGATTACCATGAGTATATTTTTTCACGAACAACTTTACAGAAGTGCCGCCGTGATGTCGCAGATAAAAAATTTCCCGGTAACGGTGTGCGGGGCGGGCGCTTTGGGTGCGAATATTACAGAAAGTCTGGCGCGATCGGGCTTTTGCCAGTTAAAAGTCATCGATCGCGATCGCATCGAAGAGCGCAACCTTTCCACTCAACCCTATTATCGATCGGACATCGGCGCATTCAAAGCCAAAATTCTCGCCAACAACCTCTACCGCGCTTTGGGAGTCAGCATTGACGCGCACTCAAAAGAATTGACGCCCGCAAATGTCGATCGGCTGCTTGCTGTCAGCGCCACAGTCATCGATACTTTTGATAACAGTGTCGGGCGACAAGCAGTCAAGGATTACTGTGCGAGTGCCTCCCTTCCCTGCGTGCACGTCGGATTAGCTGCAGATTACTCGGAAATAATTTGGAACCAACACTATCGGGTTCCTTCAGCCGCGAATGATGACGTTTGCGATTACCCGCTGGCGAGAAACTTGGTAATGCTGACAGTTGCAGTTGCCTGCGAAGTAATTGTTACCTTTGCTGCTACCAAAGAGCAACAAAATTTAACTTGCACGATCGGAGATTTTGCAGTAAAGCCACTTATATTGTAGAATGTCGGTTGACTGTTGCCAGAAACCAGGTGAATCGAGATTGGATGCACCCATCCCAGAAACCCGGTTTCTCACTCTCAAACAATCGTCAAACTTGCAAAAAACGCTTGAGAAAATTAACAGGGAAAGTATGGCGGGAACACAGACTTTTTATTATTTACTAGCAATTCTCGGTCTATTAGTTTTGACTGGCACAAGTAGAGCCAACTATGCAGCGAGCTCCGCAGTTTGCCACACAGATGATTGCCATCAACCAGTAGTGAGACACCATAAAAGGATTTTAAAATGTGGCTCGAAAGGGGAAGATGTGAAGAAACTGCAAAAGTTGTTGAACGCGCGGGGCTTGTCCGCACACCCGATCGTAATTGATGGCGTTTTCGGCCCGACAACCGAAAATGCAGTGAAAAGATTTCAGCGACAAGCGGATATTCCTGTAGACGGAGTTGTGGGAGGCAAAACTTGGGACAGACTGTTTGCTAGTTTGTAACTTTAAGCACCGGACAACAAAGGTTCCTCAGTCAGTCGATTTTAGATTTTAGATTTTAGATTTTAGATTTACTCGATAACAGATGAATCTGGAAGCTTAAACTCTG
>NZ_JAUBOR010000014.1:59947-78160 GCF_036700305.1 Microcoleus sp. Z1_A1 | reverse complement strand
GGAAAGCAAGTAACTGTGTTTGGGTCAAGTCAGTCGATTTTAGATTTTAGATTTTAGATTTTAGATTTACTCGATAACAGATGAATCTGGAAGCTTAAACTCTGTAATCTAATTTTTTTTCTCGACCCTCGATCGCCTCGGAAAGCAAGTACCTGTGTTTGGGTGGAGTCATCTTTGGTAATCATTAATCGCTGCGGTTTGTAGTTGGACAGATAGCGCATTTTGTGCAACTACAGACACAGAAGCTTTAATCAACAATCAATCGCCTACTAGATTGCTAATGAATGAAGTTTTAGATTTTTGGTTTGGTCGATCGCACTCTCCTGAGTTTGGCAAAGTCCACAAGAAATGGTTTGAAAAAGATGCGGATTTTGATGCCCAAGTGCGAGCGCGATTTCTGCCGCAATACGAACTAGCCGCCTCCGGTAAACTCGACTCATGGCAAGATTCCCCCGACAACTGCCTCGCATTAATTATACTGCTCGATCAATTTCCGCGCAATATGTTTCGCGGAACGCCCCAAGCATTCGCCACAGACAACAAAGCTTTAGCCACCGCCGAATACGCTGTTAATAATAAATTCGATCGCGAATTGCTGACTGTACAAAAATCGTTTATTTATCTGCCTTTTGAACACAGCGAAAACTTAGAAAACCAGCAAAAATCTGTCAAACTATTTCGCCAACTCAGCGGCGAACCAGACAGCGATTCAGTCATTGAATACGCGCAGAATCATTTGGAAATAATCGAGCGTTTTGGGAGATTTCCCCACCGCAATGAAATTCTCGGACGCGAAACAACCCCGGAAGAAGCGGAATTTCTGAGACAACCCGGTTCGGGATTTTAAAGGGCGATCGTAAAACTTTTTTGCGATCAGTATAAATACTGGTGAACCCCACCATGACTTTTTTGCCGATCATCAGTATAATACGGAATAATTATCATCTCTTCCCACTTGATATATAATCATGAAAAACTTTATTGAAGCTATTGGTGGACTAATAGGAATCCTAGCTTTTGTGAAAGGCATTCTTGAGTTCGTAGATCTCAATAGGATACGTAGATATGAGAAATTTCATGAGATGAGCCAAAGATTCGATGAGAACGAGTCAATCCAGAAAGTCTGTGAGCTTTTGCAAGATAGATATAGCAGCACATCAGTCACAAAACAGGAAAAAGAGGTATTTATCTGCTTTTTGGAAGAGATTTACTTTATGATTATGTCTGGGATAATGAAAAAGGAAATTGCACTGTACACCTTTGGCTATTATGCAAGAGAAGCAATGCACAACCAAAGATTTTGGCACGATCTTGATAGGGGGGAAGAGTATTACACTGTATTCCATAAATTCTGTCAAATGGTCTCTATCTTTGAGCCAAGCAAACTCGGAGTCAAGGAAACGCTAAAATACTGACCACCATGAAGATAAATTCTTAGGTCACAATGTAATTTTGACTGGTTATCCTTTGATTTAGTTTCTTATAAGCTAAAAAAAGTGGAACAATTAATCGGATTTAAACTAAGTAAATTTCCTCTAACTCTCAGAAGCATAGTCAATTTAGAGTATTTCGACGGCCCGCTACTATCGCTTTTTGAGAATGAATACGGCGATAGCTATCTTTATTCTTGGTGCGATGTAGATAATTTGTACAATCGCTGGTTGGTTTTCAGAGTTGCACAACTAACTCTCAAGCTTTACATAGAGGGACAAGTTTCATTGCACGAGTTAATTGTAAATCCTGTTGACGGATTTCTATATTCATTAGATATAGACAATGATTTACAGGTAAAAAACACTTATTTAATTCTGCCTGATAATTTACCGGCAATCTACTTGCCAGAAACAGATTCCTATTACGAACTGTCTGATTTAAATCGCGAAACTGCGGAAGAAGATAGGTTATTAATTTTTCAAAAAATTTCCGGCTAATCTCAACTTAGCAAGGTTTGAAGCTGACTAAAAAACCCGAGCCCCGACTTCTTGAAGAAGTCAGGATCTAATCCATCGCCCAATCGTCAGCCGCGATACTGCACTCGATAAATCCGGTTATTCGCTTCCTCAGTAAACAGCAAACTCCCGTCCGGTAAAACCAGCAAACCAACCGGCCTCCCCCAAGTTTTAGGGCCAGACGGATCTGTGAGAAAACCAGTCAGAAAATCCTCATAATAACCTTGAGGGCGTCCGTTCGCCGCATTAAAAGGTACAAACACGATTTTATAACCAGTTCCAGAGTTCCGGTTCCAACTGCCGCGAAACGCCACAAATGCGCCGTTGAGAAATCTTTTGGGAAACGTTTTGCCGTCGTAAAACTGAAGCCCCAAAGCCGCCGAGTGCGCCTGAAACAGCACGTCTGGCATTAATGTTTTAGCCGCTAAATCAGGTCGATCGCTATTGCCATTTCTGGAGTGGCGCGGGTCGAGCAAATTCGGCTTAAAATAAGTGTAAGGCCAGCCGTAAAACTCGCCTTGACGAATTCTTGTCAAGTAATCCGGCACCAAATCATCTCCCAAACCGTCGCGTTCGTTGACTGTCGTGTAGAGTTGATTGGTTTTTGGGTGAAAATCCAATCCTACCGGATTTCGCAACCCAGAAGCAAAAATTTGTTGGTTCTTGCCGTCCAAATTCATGACTTGAACAGACGCCCTCGGCAGCGGTTCGACATCGGCATTAGACTGCGATCCAACTGAGACGAAAAGCTTGCTTTTGTCGGGGGAAACGACAACATTTCGCGTCCAGTGTTGGTTGTAGCCGCCGCCCGGTAAATCAGCAATTTTTTGACCGGTACCTGTCAATTGTTCCTGCCCTTTTGTGTAGGGAAATCGGCGGACTTCAGCGGTATTTCCGAGGAAAAAATAGCGATCGGCAAAAGCCATGCCAAAGGGAATATTTAACCCGTTTTGGGCATTTGCAAAAGTTTTGCGAACCTCAGCAACCCCGTCGCCGTTGGCATCGCGCAACAGTGTAATCCGATTCTGCCGGGTTTCTGTGACCAAAACATCGCCGGTAGGCGTCAAAGCCAGCCATCGGGGAGCGTCTAAATTGTCAGCAAAAACGTTGACGACAAAGCCAGGAGGCACTCGCAGCACTGGCGATGCGGGAATGGGTATTACTTGAGGAGGTTTTGAGGCGCTTTCGCTGGCTCCTGGCTGCGGCAAAGCAGTTGCAACAATACGGATTGGCTGCGGCGACAGCGGTTTGGTCGGTACAATTTGATTTGTCCCAACATTTGTCAGCGGTGCACGGGAGGGAATTTGCGAGACGGGGCTGTTGTCGCCCACAGCAGGGGATCTCGCATCTGTAGCTCGATCGCACGCAATCATCGGCAACAGCAGAATTAGCAGCAAGAAACGCAGGTAATACATAGCAGCGATTTCTCCACAATTGCTGGACAATTCTATTATTCTAACTGCTATTCAACAGCTAAGCCACCGCCGGCGCGGTGGCTTAATTCCATGTACTGATACCAGTTGCCAAAAAGAATGCAAGTGTAGGCCCGTGTTCCAAACCTTGATCTTCATCAGTCAATCGATTTTAGATTTGCTATTTTAGATTTTAGATTGAAGAAAGCAATCCCACGAATTAATCCGGGGGCCCCGGATCAAATTGCTTGATTGTCATTCCCAATCTTCAATCTTCAATCTAAAATCTAAAATCTAAAATCGTATAACCTAGCTCTACCAAAGTCCTCTCACAGGAGCCGGACGGGGAGCCGGAGCCGGAATTGGACGGGGAGCCGGACGAGGAGCCGGAGCCGGAGCCGGACGAGGAGCCGGACGCGGTGGGGGTTCTGGAGCCGGACGCGGTGCCGGTGCTGGGGTTGCGGGACGAGCAACCGTTGTGGCTACCACCTTATAATCGGGGATCACCGCGATATTTTGGATCTGAGATCCGGCGACGGTGGCTCTGACTTTCATTCCCGGTACTAAGCCAATAATTCTCAGGACGCATCTTTGAACCCTGAGAGTCCTGTACGGCGCGCTTTCTTCGCGAATAGTTACTACGTCGCCGACAATACTTTTGACAAAACCGACAATGGTTGTAGTGTTTGCTGTTGTGGTGGTCTGCGTTTGGGCTATTTGAGTTGCAGGGTTAGCCATCGCAGGATGTACTGAGACCGCCGAAATTACCACCGACAGTGTTGCACCTGTCAATAATTTGATGTTCTGAAGACGCATTGAAACCTCACATTAACTGCTATTCAGGGTCGGGTTTGCTTCCGCTGCACGAAAGTCCCAACCTCTATACCTAATCCAGTTTAATCCCCAAAGTAGGAAATTTATGACAATCTCAAAAAAAGATTATCGAACAAGTATTGAAAGACTAAATTTTACATCATAAGTTCCCGATTTACAACAAGTTCAGCGGTTTGCATCTCTAGAGTGTTGCCGTGATATATTGAGTTTATTCGATCGACCGTTGCCGTTTTTTTCCGCCCACCTAACTGTTGCTGGGGGAGAACTCTACCCAAAGACAGATTGTGATTGCCGGATACAGCAGCGCCATAGTTTGAATACTCGATCCCCAGTCGGTCATTGCTAAAAAATCTAATTAGTCGGAGGTAAAATCTAATCATTTTCTGGCAATATTTACGCATAAACCGGGTTTTCTCACGACATTCTATTGCGTAACTCCACTGAGCCACTTATAAAAACCTTGTGGTTTTGGTATTATTGCCTAAGCTTTGTGTTGAGTTACCAGTTATCAGTGGTGGAATTTCAACTAAAAACTGTACAGCGCAGTTGCCGTCATTCGATTTTAGATTTTAAATTTGAGATTTTCGATTGACTTGCGCGAGATAAATCCGGGGGCTTGAGGATGCAAGGATTTGGGATTGGGGATTGATTCCACGGATAAATCACGTGGCGGGTACCACATGAAGAAATTCTTGGTCAAAAAGCCCACTCAAAATTTTTCCGAGCGGGTGCGGTTGGCGGATAATTAGATCGGAACTTTGTAGGAAATGCTGGTGAGGAGTTTAGCGAAGAAAACAATGGTGAAGAGCAAATTTTTGTTTAATAAGTTAATTGTACTGAGCTTGAGTGCAGCCTCGCTGTCGATCGGCATACAGCAGCAGACGACTGCCGAAGTGGTGGCTAATTCAAGCAATAGTGCGATCGCAGCGCAGCGGCCCACCTCCGAGACACAATTGCCGAATCTCGGAACCCCAGAACTGCCGCCCTTGGGAGAACCATTTCGTTATATTCCCCAGGAACCACAGCCTGCGGTAAATCCTATTGAGGAAGTGCGTTTAGTGCTGAAATTGCGAGAACGCCGCGTCTATGTTTACCGACAAAATAAGGTGCAAACCAGTTTCCCGGTTGCTGTGGGAAAAGGCGGGTGGGAAACTCCTACGGGCAATTTTAAAGTTATGCAAATGATCAAAGATCCAGTTTGGCAAAATCCTTGGACAGGAGAACTTATTCCTGCTGGGCCAGACAATCCATTAGGAAGTAGGTGGATGGGGTTTTGGACGGATGGCAAGAATGTGATTGGTTTTCATGGCACTCCGAATCCAGAGTCGATCGGGGGGGCGGCTTCTCACGGCTGCGTCAGAATGTTTGATAAAGACGCACAGGCTTTATTTGAGAAAGTCGCCGTTGGCACACCGGTGATAGTTGAGCATTAATTATTTGGAGTTTGGGGTGCATCAAAATATCTAGGAACAGGCAAGATGCCTGTTCCACAAAAATTCAATACAGGCAAGATGCCTGTTCCACAAAAATTCAATACAGGCAAGATGCCTGTTCCACAAAAATTCAATTTTCTTGTGGGGAGTAGGGGTTGGGCAGGAGAGCCCGCCCATGAAATACTAATTGATAATGGTGATTTTCGGCGAGTTAGAACTTACACCTTAAACCTCTGTCAGCAAGAGGCTTTCCGGCCTGTTCCACAACAAAGAGTTATATCATGTCCGGTCGATTCCCTCCGCTTCGCTTCGCCCGAAATCAGGTAGGGGCGGGTTCAACAACAATATCTGCCAATAATTGACAATCTCAAAAACCCGCCCCGCCGGGATATTATGGTTAATCGATCGGACATAATATTAAATAGATTGCTGGTATTTTTCCAGCAACTCCGGGATGTAATCGTAGCCATCAACACCGATCGCCGGAATGATATTCGCTCGACTTTTAGCCAAAGCTTGTTTAAAAGATTCCGCCCCCATTTGACCCTGCAAAATGGTCAACAAACCAGCCGATTGACGCCACTCCATCGCACCAATTTGCTCCAAAGTATACATTCCTAAACTGCCTGCAAATATCGCTTTTTCTAGTGAGTTGATTCTGTAATAAGCTTGAGCCAAGTAAGCCAAATTCAGACCTTGCAAATATAAATCCCCTGAAAATTGAGCCGCTTGCCAACCTTTGAGCAAATATTCGATCGCAGCTTCAGCATTTTCCAGGGCGATTTTAGCAATACCGAGACTGCTGGAACAAAAAGCTTGACTTTGGCGATCGCCCAATTTTTCCGATAGCAACAAACCTTGTTCCAAATAACCGATCGCACTCTCATAAACCTCCGGTTCCACCTCCTCCAACTGCCGCGCTTGAAACACTTCGCTGTAACCCAAATTAGCCAGAGCATTTGCCTCGCCTTGTCGCTCTCCCGTTTGTCGTGCCATAATTAAAGCCCGCTGGCTGTAATTAATCGCTTCCTGATAATTTTTTTGAGCAACATAGTTGCGGCTGATGTGATTGAGATTGGCAACTTCGCAAGCTTTGTCTCCTTCGGTACGGGCAATTTCCAGCGCTTGCTTGTGCAGCAAGAGCGATCGCTCATAGGCCCCAGCCGCCTGCATCGAATAACCCAAAAGCGTCAGAATCCGAGCTTTCGCTTGAGTGCCTTCAACTCGCCGCAGCGGTTCATCTAAATAATCCAAAGTATGACGCAGAGCTTTACCATCAAACGAAGCAAAAATCCCCCCGTAAAGCGGAAAATATTCCCGCTGAGAAAAAGCGCGCAAAATTTGCAAAGTTACTTGAAAACAAGCATTTGCCAACTGTTCCCCGCTCTTGGTAGAATTATTAAATCCACTAGCTAGCTGACTCCAAATTACCGCAAAAGTAATGTAAGTAGAAATTGAAGCTTTTGTTGACACTTTGGAATCGTAAACTTGCTTGTCAAACCATGTCGCCAACGCCCGCTGCAAGCACTGCAAAATAATCGCCACTTCCACCAATATGCCTAAATCTAAATTCGATTGCTGGGCTGCGAATTGAACTACAGATTCACCGAGGGCAATAGTATTTAAAAGAGCCTGGGGAAAGGGACTGTTAACTTTTTTAGCCCAAAAAGCCCAAGGCCCATTTTGTTCTGGACTACCGGCAAATCCTAGCTGCTGCGGCTGATAAATCCAGCCCACAAGTTCCGGTTCCAAACGCTGCCAAGATTCTAAACCTTTAGCGATGCCGGCGGTGATTTGCTGCAAATCTTGTTCGGTTTCGGGATTGGCAGTTTGCAGCATTTGTTGGTGCAGAGATTTTGCCAATTGCTGCAATTGAGCGAGAGTCAGCGGATGTTCTTTATTCGGATCGATTACTTGCAATAATGCCAGGAGGCGGGCATTAGATTCAGCACTAACGATTTGTTGGATTGAGGATGCAATTGCGCGATCGACGCGGTTATCTTTCTGCCAGCGTTCCCATTCTCCTTGGATGGTTTTGAGAGCTCTGAGGCTGCGATTTGCCTTTGCTTGTTTGATTTCGTCTTTTTCATTTCTGAGTTGATTTTCGGCTGCATCAAGGCGTTCGCCGAAACAGCGTTCAAATATTTCGCCAGTACCGGTGCTAATGTCTTGCACCAGCATTTGATAAACTTGTTCTTTGGAGCGAATTTGACCTTTGAGGGTGATTTCGACAATTTTGTCGATTAGTGCTAGGTAGCGATCGCGCAGTGAGGTAGAGTCTGGCATAATTTATTTTTAGTTAATAAGTTTTTATGGACAGCGCTTGCAGCTTGCACCATTTCATGCTGCTATTTAATTTTACAGCTCATCTGGATTAATGCCCATTGCTCGCAGTCGATCGGCTAATCGGTTTGCTCGCTGACTTTCTAATTCAGCTCGCTGACTTTCTAATTCAGCTCGCTGCCTTTCAAACTCCTCTGGAGTCAGAACCCAATCGCCACTGACATCGTACCAACGCAGCCACAATCTCGAACAACCTTGATAACAACCTTCCCACAAACCTATACCTAATTCTAATTCCGGTATCCAGAATCGCGGCTCGGTTAAAACTTGTTCGCGGTAACGATTGCCAATCAAACGAAATACTCTCAGTTGATTGTTGTACCGACTGAAAACAAAGTAGTAAGGAATCTCCAAAATCTGTTCGTAAACTCGGCACTTAGTAGGCGGTTTATTTGGTGCTTCTTCTGTGATTCCTAAATCCTCCTCTTCAGTTCCAGGTGACAGCAGTTCCACTACTACCAGAGGACTGACATTTTCTTGCCACATCACGTAGCTGAGGCGCAATTCGTCACCTCGATAAAATCTCGGAACCCCCAAGACGACAAACCAATCAGGTTTTTTGTACCAATTGAGATGGTTAGAATCGTAGTAGAGATTGAGGTCTGTCGCTATAAATATTTGTTCTGGCGGATGGTTAGCGGGGCGGCAGGTTAAACGCAGCAGTTCCGGTTGAAACTCGTGGAATTCGTCAGGCAAACCGGGTTCCTCCGGGTCTTCACTGGGTAAATCATACATCGTAGGGAGGACTTTTGTTTGCGAAGGCTGCGAATCCGGTACGTACATCGTCATAAGATTACCCAGGCGAGACGGCTTGAGGAGATTGAAGCGGTACGGCAATTGTAATATTATAGCGGTTTTCCGTTGAATCAGCTAGATGCCTAGTAATTAATCATGGATAATTGGTAATCAGTAAATGATTTTCAAGCGGGAGGCTATTTATTAAAATACAAATGTGAGGCATAATTAGATTGCAGATTTTATCGAGTTTTTTGTGATTTCAGAAACTGTTACCATCTCAAAAAGCAATTCCATCTTAGAAGCACAAGGATTAACCCGTCGCTTTGGCGGCTTAATTGCTGTAAACAACGTATCTTTTACAGTTGAAAAAAACGAGATTTTTGGATTAATCGGCCCTAACGGCGCGGGCAAGACAACTCTATTTAATCTCATGACTGGACTGATACCTGCTTCTAGTGGCAACCTGATTTATCAAAATGAAAATATTTCCCAATTGAAGCCTTATCAAATTGCTAATAAAGGTATTGCCAGAACTTTTCAAAATATCCGGTTATTTGGGGAACTTTCTGCTGTGGAAAATGTAGCGATCGCCCGACACATCCACAGTCGATCGGGCAATCCAGTTTTAGCGGTGCTGGCGGGGATTTTCGGCTTGCCAGCATCTAACGCAATGGAACGCAAAACCCAGCGAAAAGCCTTAGAATTGCTTGATTTAGTCGGATTGGGCGATCGCGCGGGCGAACAAGCGAAAAACTTGCCCTACGGCGACCAGAGGCGCTTAGAAATTGCCCGCGCTTTAGCCCTAGAACCGCAAATATTGCTGTTAGATGAACCAGCAGCGGGGATGAATCCCAATGAAAAGCACAAATTAAGCGAATTTATCCGAGAAGTGCGCCAACAATTCAATTTAACTGTAATATTGATCGAGCATCATGTACCGCTAGTTATGGGATTGTGCGATCGCATTGCCGTCTTGCATTTCGGTCAGCTTATTGCCTTGGGCGAGCCTGCTATTGTCAGGAATGACCCCGCTGTGATTGAGGCTTATTTGGGAGATGAAAAATAACTAAGGAAACCCGGCGATTGGAAATCGCGTCTACACAAACAATGTCCGTTTACGCGGACTAAGAGTAATATTAAAAAATCACATATTGCACCATTATTACACATTCTGTAGGGGCGGGTTCACCGACAATAATTGCCTAAAAATAACAATCTCATAAACCCGCCCCCACCCAACATTAAATCGCAATTTACCTCAAACTCAAAGTCACAGAAAATGCACGAAATCCCACCCCGAATATCTCAAAATATCCTCTTAGAACTCAAGAATGTTTCTGTAAATTATGGTGGAATTCAAGCCATACAAAATATTAATATCACGATTAATGCGGGCGAGGTTGTCAGTCTCATCGGCGCCAACGGTGCGGGCAAAAGTACCACATTGAGAGCTATTTCCAAAATAGTTAATTTGCGACAAGGACAAATTATTTATAACGGGCGCGATATTAGTCGCCGCCAAGCTCACGAAGTTGTGAAATTGGGAATCGCCCATAGCCCAGAAGGGCGGCGGGTTTTGGCGCAGCAAACGGTGTTAACTAACTTAGAATTGGGGGCCTATATTCGATCGGACTCGGCAGCAGTAAAAGCCGATTTAGAGCGCCAATTTGAGATATTTCCGCGCCTAGCAGAAAGGCGCCGCCAGCTAGCAGGAACCCTCAGCGGCGGGGAACAGCAAATGCTGGCGATCGCCCGCGCTCTGATGTCGCGCCCGAAGCTGCTATTATTAGACGAGCCTAGTTTAGGCTTAGCACCCGCGATCGTCAAAGAAATTTTCGGAATTATTCAAAACCTGCGTTCCACAGGCGTTACAATCCTTTTAGTCGAACAAAACGCCAGTTTAGCACTGCAAATTGCCGATCGGGGTTACGTGCTAGAAGCTGGTAACATTACTCTCACAGGTATTGGAGCAGATTTGCTAAACGACGAGCGAGTCAGGAGCGCATATTTAGGATGACTTGGTTAATTTTAGGACTCTTGACCGCTTTCTTTGAAGCCGTAAAAGACGTTTTTGGGAAACAAAACCTCAAAAAAAGTGACGAATATGTCGTCGCTTGGTCTCTCTCATTTTTTTCAGTCATCTTTTTGATTCCCTGGGTAGTTTATACAGGAATTCCGGCATTAAACTCTCAATTTTGGCTCGCCCTATTAATCGGAGGTAGCATCAACGCTGTCACATCCCTCCTCTACATCAAAGCCATCAAAGTATCAGATTTATCCCTGACACTCCCGCTGGTAGCTTTGACACCATTATTTATGTTGGTAACTTCACCATTAATTGTCGGGGAATATCCCAAAATTTTTGATTATATTGGCATTTTACTAATCGTACTCGGCTCTTATTTATTAAATATAAAAGAGAAATCTAAAGGATATTTAGCCCCATTCAAAGCACTCCTGGATGAACCCGGGCCAAAATTGATGTTAATCGTCGCATTGCTATGGAGTATTGCCTCAAATTTTGACAAAATAGGAGTTACAAATTCCTCCCCTATTTTTTGGTTATTCTCTTTGTTTGGTACAATCAGTGTCTTGCTACTGCCAGTTTTATTGCACAAAACCCCAAATCCAGGGCGAAAAATTCTCAAACAATTACCAATGCTAGCTGCTATGGGGTCTTTAAATGCTATGGGAGTCCTTTTTCAAATGCAAGCTTTGACATTAACTTTCGTAGTGCAAGTGATCGCGATTAAGCGTACTAGCGTGTTAATGGGTGTATTGTTCGGTCATTTAATTTTTAAGGAAAAAGATATTCAACAAAGATTATTAGGGGCCGGAATCATGATTTTGGGAGTTTTATTTATCAGTTTATAGCTTAAAACCTCAGAAACTCGAAATCATCCATCTCTCTCTTCTCTTCCTCTGCGTACTCTGCGCCCTCTGCGGTTCAAATATTCTAATACAACCGGATTGAAAATAAGTCATGTTATACTAAGAGCGATCGCACCTTTCATTATTTATCAACATAAACTAAAAATTAATGCACAAAATAGCCGCAACACCAGGAGGCTGGAACCCCCAAGCCGAAGGAGTAATTTTTATTCAGCAAACCCCAGCACCAATAGTATTTATTAGTGCTGCTGACACCGACATTCAAACACTCGCAGTCGCTGCATCCAAAATGCCGGCAAAATTTCCCAAAGTGCGCGCAGTAAACCTGCTTCAATTGCAGCAACAACTAACAATTGATACTTATGCCGAAGAAGTTTTAGAACGCGCAGAGGTCATAATCTTAAGACTGTTAGGAGGGCGTTCTTATTGGTCTTACGGCTTAGAAATTCTCCGGGAAACGGTGCAGAGAACTAACGCATCACTGATTGTAATGCCGGGAGAAGACAGTCCCGATCCCGATTTAATCAGCCATTCCAATGTATCGCTGTCAGCAGTCAATCAACTGTGGCGCTATTTCACAGAAGGCGGAGTCCAAAACTTTGTTAATGCACTAAAATTTGCCGCCGATACTTGCCTGAAAACTGCTTACAACCCGCCACTACCTCAAACAGTTTCCCGCGTCGGAATTTATGATTGGGACGGAGAAGCGGGGGCGTGTTTTGCAACTTTACAACCAGATTCAGATCCCCCTAAATCCCCCTTAAGAAGGGGGAATTTGACAACTTCTTCCTCCCCCCTTAAGAAGGGGGGCTGGGGGGGATCTCCGGGTTTGGAAACACTCCCTAAAAGGCACGGCGAGGGCGGGCACGGGGGCACCGCCCCTACGGTCGGAATTTTATTTTATCGCGCTCATTATTTATCAGGAAACCTAGCACCAATTGATGCACTCTGTCAAGCTCTAGCAGAGCGAAATTTAGTCCCAGTTCCCGTCTTTGTGTCTTCTCTGCGGGAACCAGATTTGCAAATAGAATTGCTAGAGTATTTTAAACCAAAAGAATCAGAACCAATTCAATTATTGCTCAATACCACAAGTTTTGCAGTCTCCGGTTTCAGCAGTCAAGAACCGGAACAAAACAGCTTAAAATCCTTAGATGTTCCTGTATTGCAAGCAATCTTCAGCGGTGGCGGTTTGGAACAGTGGGAAACGGAACTTCAGGGACTTTCGCCCCGCGATGTGGCGATGAATGTAGCATTGCCAGAAGTAGATGGCAAAATCATTACTAGGGCTGTTTCTTTTAAAGCCGTACAGACTTGGAACAGCGAATTAGAAACAGATGTAGTAGGCTATGTCGCTGCAGGCGATCGCATTTCATTTGTAGCAGATTTAACTGCGAATTGGGTGAAGATGAAACAAACCCCAGCCGCCAACAGACGCATCGCCATAATTCTAGCAAATTACCCCACTCGCAACGCCCGCTTAGCCAACGGCGTCGGCTTAGATACGCCCGCTAGCTGTGTCGAAATCCTCAAAGCTATGCAGCAAGCTGGCTATCAAATTGAAAACATCCCCGCTAGCGGCAACGAGTTAATTGAACTCCTGACTTCGGGCGTGACAAATGACCCGGAAGGACGCGAATTGCGGCCTGTTCATCAATCATTGGATTTGGCAGAATATGAAGAATATTTTGCTACTTTGCCGCAGGAAGTGCAAGATGGGATTTGTAAAAGATGGGGGCTTCCGGGAAGCTATGCACAAGATTTTATAAGCAACAATACGTCTTTTCCGATTCCGGGGATTCAGTTCGGTAATGTATTTGTAGGAATTCAACCATCGCGTGGATACGAACTTGACCCCGCGTTAAATTATCACGCCCCCGACTTAGAACCTACCCACAATTATCTAGCTTACTATTACTGGCTGCGAGAAAAATTGGGAATTGATGCTATAATTCATGCTGGAAAACACGGCAATTTAGAATGGCTTCCCGGTAAAAGTATAGCATTGTCTAACAAATGTTATCCAGAAGTGGCGTTAGGCGCGATGCCGAATTTTTATCCCTTCATTGTCAACGATCCGGGGGAAGGTTCCCAAGCAAAAAGACGATCGCAAGCTGTGATTATCGACCACCTGACACCGCCAATGACTCGCGCCGAACTCTACGGGCCTTTGCAGCAGTTAGAAACCTTAATTGATGAGTATTGCGAAGCCCAAAGTTTAGATCCGTCCAGATTGCCCATGATTCGCGATCGCATTCTCGCCCTCACCAACAAAGAAAACTTAGATAAAGACTTAGGAATACAACTAAATAAATCGGAATTTACAGAATTCATCACTCGCACAGACGGCTATCTTTGCGAACTCAAAGAATCCCAAATTCGCGACGGATTGCACATTTTTGGGCAGTGTCCCGAAGGTAGACAGTTGAGAGATTTGATAATTGCGATCGCCCGCCATCCCACCAACGGGCGATCGGGCTTAACCCGCGCCCTAGCTAAGGATTTAGACCTAGACTTCGACCCGTTAACAGCCGATCCGACATCAAAAATTCAGAACCGCACAGCCGGCGATTTAACAGCAGAACTAGAAGAAAAAGCCGCTGAATTAGTAGATAATTTAATCGAAAACATCCGCGTTAATCCGCGTTCATCTGCGGTTAACAATATCCAAATAGGAGAAGCAACCCAACAAGAATTAGACTGGATAAATAACTATCTTTTACCTTCCCTCCTCCAAACAAACCAAGAAATTACCAACCTTTTGCGCGGGCTAGATGGGCGGCACATACCAAGCGGCGCATCCGGCGCGCCCACTCGCGGCAGACCAGATGTATTGCCCACCGGTCGCAATTTTTACTCCGTAGATATCCGCGCCATTCCCACAGAAACCGCCTGGAGAGTTGGCAGAGTTGCTGCTGAAAATTTAATCGAAAGATACACCCAAGAAAACGGCGAATATCCAAAAACTTTGGGTTTGTCAGTGTGGGGAACATCCACCATGCGGACGGGAGGAGACGACATCGCAGAAGCCCTAGCATTGATAGGAGTTCAACCTGTTTGGGATGGCCCTTCGCGCCGGGTTGTAGATTTTGAAATCTTGCCGATTTCTGTTTTGGGGCGACCGCGCGTTGATGTTACTTTGCGAATTTCTGGCTTTTTCCGCGATGCTTTTTTTAATTTAATTGATTTGTTTGATAGTGCGGTAAAAGCTGTGGCAGATTTAGACGAATCGGCAGAAGACAACCCTTTAGCAGCACAAGTTAAGGAAGAGATTTTGTATTGGGAATCTACAGGTTTGAGTCAGGAAGAGGCGCAAGGGCGATCGCAATTTCGAGTGTTTGGCTCAAAACCAGGTGCTTACGGCGCAGGACTTCAAGGCATAATTGAAGCTCAAAACTGGACAGACGACAGCGATTTAGCAAAAGCTTACATTAATTGGAGCAGTTACGCCTATACAAGTACCCCCCCAACCCCCCCTTATCAAGGGGGGGCTAAATCTAATTCCTCTCCTTTACAACCAGAGAATACCCCCCCAACCCCCCCTTACCAAGGGGGGGCTAAATCCAACTCTTGTCCCCCCCCTTTACAAGGGGGGGCTAGGGGGGGTGAATTAAGTTCTGAGGCTAATTCCAACTCTTGTCCCCCCCCTTTACAAGGGGGGGTTAGGGGGGGTGAATGGGGATGTTCTGCACCCGAAGCATTTGAAAAACGCCTCGGCCAAATGCAAATAGTTCTGCAAAACCAAGACAACCGCGAACACGACATCCTCGACTCGGATGATTATTATCAATTTCAAGGGGGAATGACGGCCGCAATCCGCAATTTGCAAGGCAAAAATCCTGAAACTTATTTCGGAGACAACTCGATTCCTGAGAATCCGAAAGTGCGGCAACTGCGGGAAGAAATTGCACGGGTTTATCGCAGCAGGGCTGTGAATCCAAAATGGATAGAAGGTGCGATGCGACACGGTTATAAAGGTGCGTTTGAAATTGCAGCAACTGTTGATTTTTTGTTTGCTTACGATGCTACGGCAAATTGTGTAGAGGATTTTATGTATGAAGGAATCGCCGAGGCTTACATTTTTGATGAGAAAGTGCAGACATTTATTCAAGAAAACAATCCTTGGGCACTGCGAGATATGGCGGAAAGATTGCTAGAAGCTCGTCAGCGGGGGTTGTGGGAGAGTGCGAACCAGGATACATTGGATAAATTGAGGTCGATCGCCCTGCAAGCCGAAGCAGTCATCGAATCCCATACATAAATACTCAAAAGTCACGATCGCGGCTGCCGAGGAATGGCCGCTTGCGGTAATATCTATTAATGTTTCGCGATCGCTGAAAGCTTTATGATTCGCCGCTACATTGCTAGCATCAGCACCAGCATCCTCAAACGTACCTGCGCCGCAGCGGCTGTATTAGCCGTAACTTTGGGATGTTCGTCAACGAAGCCGCCCAACACCGCAGCGCCATCGGGTTCGATCGACGAATCCGCCGTCCTAGCGCAGGCCCCAACGTCTCTGTTAGCTCAAAACCGCAACAAAACCAGAAAATCCCTCAGCCTGCCCTCTTGCGCGCAAAACGACGCCTTCACGGAGTCAATTAACTTTGCCACCCAAGCTTCTAATTTGGCTCAATCAGCCAATTCAAAACAAGACTGGGACGAAGTAGCCGCCCTGTGGGTGCAAGCCGTCGCCTGGATGCAAGCGGTTCCCCCCGGCAGTCCCAGACGGGCGTTTGCGGAGAAAAAAGTAATCGAGTACATGAGAAACCTCGTTTATTCCCAGCAGCAAGCTAGCGCCACCCGATCGCAAGCCAGTAGAGTCAGCTTCAGCAGCGATTTACTCAACGAACAACTCGAACTTTACCTATCCTACGTTGCCACAGTCGGCCCACCAGATGTTTTGATTGTCGGCAGTTCCCGCGCATTGCAGGGCGTCGATCCCAAACAGCTAAAACAATCTTTGGCCCAAAGAGGTCGGCGGGGCTTAAAAGTATTTAACTTTTCAGTCAACGGCGCAACTGCACAAGTAGTTGACTTTCAACTGCGGCGGCTTTTGAAGCCCGGTCATTTGCCTCAAATGATTATCTGGGCAGACGGCGTGCGGGCATTTAACAGCGGCCGGGACGATCGCACTTTTAATTCGATCGTCGATTCTGAAGGCAGCCAACTTTTAGCAGCAGGCATTCGCCCCCAACTGCCGTCCGATGAGCCCAACGTGATTCCGGCGTGTTACAGATTCCCGCAGCCCTGCGCTAACAACAATTTCCGCAAAGCATTTACCTCTGTAGATCAACCTTTCAGGGGCGGGCAAGATGCCCAACCCCTATTCCCCACAATCAAATCCCTCTCTAGTGGAACGGGCATCTTGCCCGTTGCTGACACCCAACCCCTACTCCCCCCAATCCAATCCCTCTCTAGTGGAACGGCCATCTTGCCCGTTGCCTCAAATGCTGCAAAATATGAGTTAAAACCGATCGCAGCAGATGCAGCAACCCAAAAAGCACAATTGATTCCAGTCTCACGACGGACAACAGTAGCCATCAGACAACTCAACCAATTGGCAGATTCGATCGACTCCAACGGATTCATGGCTATGTCGGGCAAGTACAATCCCAACACTTATTATCGACAACGCGCTTACGTTTCAGGCCAATACGATCGCGACTACGAAAACTTCAACCTCGGAGGCAAACAAGCAGCAGCCTTTAATTCAGTTGTAGCATTTACCAAAGCTCGCAAAATTCCTCTAATTTTCGTCAATTTGCCCCTCACCGACGACTACCTAGACGGAACTCGCCTGCGGGCAGAACAGCAGTTTCGGCAGCGAATGCAGCAACTCTCGCGGCAAAAAGGCTTCGCTTTCCGCGACTTGTCCCAGCGGTGGCCTGGCCGCAATGACTATTTTGTTGACCCCAGCCACCTCAACCGCTTTGGGGCCAGCGCAGTTTCTAGCCTACTCGCGGCCGATTCCAGCATTATCTGGCCACGGCCCAAATCCAGCCGCAGCGACGGGTAATACGATTTTAGATTTTAGATTTTAGATTTTAGATTCAAGAATTGGGAATGACAGATTTTGATTTTCGATTAAAGTATTGGAAATGACAGATGAGATAAGGGTTTGGAGCTTTCAAAAAATTGGATTACTTTTTGGAATTTCTATAAACCAGAGGGAGAGTCTCCCAGGGGAGATGCCCTGTGGCATCGGAATAATATTTTTCCGAGTACAGTGCGATCGTCCCGGTGGCGGCAATTCAGTCTAAAATCTAAAAATCTCAAATCTAAAATCTAAAATCTAAAATCGATGTGCACTGCGATCGTCCCGGTGGCGGCAATTCAGTCTAAAATCTAATCATCTAAAATCCCAAATCTAAAATCTAAAATCGATGTGCACTGCGATCGTCCCGGTGGCGGCAATTCAGTCTAAAATCTAATCATCTAAAATCCCAAATCTAAAATCTAAAATCGATGTGCACTGCGATCGTCCCGGTGGCGGCAATTCAGTCTAAAATCTAATCATCTAAAATCCCAAATCTCAAATCTAAAATCGATGTGCACTGCGATCGTCCCGGTGGCGGCAATTCAGTCTAAAATCTAATCATCTAAAATCCCAAATCT
>NZ_JAUBOR010000014.1:50759-59847 GCF_036700305.1 Microcoleus sp. Z1_A1 | reverse complement strand
TAAAATCCCAAATCTCAAATCTAAAATCGATGTGCACTGCGATCGTCCCGGTGGCGGCAATTCAGTCTAAAATCTAAAAATCTAAAATCTCAAATCTAAAATCTAAAATCGATGTGCACTGCGATCGTCCCGGTCGCGGCAATTCAGTCTAAAATCTAAAAATCTAAAATCTCAAATCTAAAATCTAAAATCGATGTGCACTGCGATCGTCCCGGTCGCGGCAATTCAGTTTAAAATCTAATCATCTAAAATCTAAAATCTAAAATCTAAAATCGATGTACAGTGCGATCGTCCCGGTCGCGGCAATTCAGTCTAAAATCTAAAAATCTAAAATCTAAAATCTAAAATCTAAAATCGATAGGTTGTGCAACTAAAACAAGTAATTATCGCCCACAAAGCCAGAGATACCCTCAGCCAGAGGTGGGCAGAACAATGTGCCCGCCAATTAGAAAGTCGCGGGTGTCAGGTTTTAATGGGGCCCAGTGGCCCGAAAGATAACCCGTATCCGGTGTTTTTAGCTTCTAGTAATACCCCAATTGATTTAGCGGTAGTTCTGGGGGGCGACGGTACGGCCCTAGCTGCAGCGCGGAATTTGGCGGCTGACGGCATCCCGATTTTGGCAGCGAATGTGGGGGGACATCTGGGTTTTTTAACCGAGTCTTTTGAGGATTTCCAAAAGACTGAGGAGATTTGGGACAGACTTGCGGAAGATAGGTATGCTGTGCAGACGCGGATGATGTTGCAGGCAACAGTTTTTGAGGGAAACAGAACCAATCTCGAACCCCAAAGCGATCGATTTTTGGCACTAAATGAAATGTGTGTCAAACCTGCTTCAGCCGATCGAATGCCGAGCTGTATTCTAGAAATGGAAGTTGACGGCGAAGTAGTCGATCAATATCAAGGCGACGGTTTAATTGTGGCAACTCCCACCGGTTCGACTTGCTACACTGCATCTGCCAACGGGCCGATAATGCACTCAGGAATGGAGGCGATCGCCGTTACTCCAATTTGCCCTTTGAGTTTATCCAGTCGGGCGATCGTCCTCCCGCCCGGTTCAGTCGTCAGCATTTGGCCTTTAGCAGATTACGAACTCAGTACCAAACTCTGGACAGACGGGGTTTTAGGTACTGCAATTTGGCCAGGACACCGCGTAGACGTGCGGAGGGCGGACTGCGAAGCCAAGTTTATCATTTTGCGGGAAAACTATTCTTATTTCAACACTTTGAGGGAAAAACTTCACTGGGCAGGAGCCAGAATTCGGTACAGCAACAATCACCGCAATTAATCCCAATCATCGACCATTAATCATTAATCTGTAGGGGCGGGTTTTACCAACAATATTTGCCTAAAATCAATAATCTCATAAACCCGCCCCCACAAGGCGATAAATCGCAATTTACATTTTTATGCTTCGAGCGAAAGAAAGGTTGATCTGGGTTATTAGTGTGGGGGCGGGTTTATATAGATGGTTGGCGGTCATTAAATATTATTCGTAAAACCCCCCCTACAGGATGCTATTTTACAGGCAAAACCCACCTTACCCAACCCATAATCTACAGACAAAACTCTGTTAAGATCGCTCAATATCTTGACAAACAGCCTGATCTATGCAGATTTTCAAAAAATCAACCCGACCTTTCAACCCTCAAGATACATATCCCTGTCCCGTGTGCCGCACCGGTCAAATTTCTACCATGCCGATGATGGACGCCCTAGCTTGCAACTTCTGCCAGCACATTTATACCGCAAGCGTTGAAAGACAATCGCTCCAAATGGCCGATCGCCAACCGCCCGTAACTTGGCACTGGAACGGCAAACAGTGGATAGGAGCCCACCTCGAAGGCGTAGAATTCGGATGGCCCTACTGGGCAGCGGCTATTGGTCTAATTTTCCTTCCCACTACCTTGCTGGGACTTTCAGCTTACTATTTTCCCCCGGTTCCCGGCAGCAGGTTGTCGTGGCTGCCCCTAGCTTGGACAGGCTTAGCTTTTTTGTCCCATTTAGGCATTGTGCTGTGGTTGGTAGGTGAATTTTATCAATTCCCGGTGGTAACTTACTTCAGAGCTTGGGGGCGCAGGATAAGCCGGCGCTAACTTAAATGCTGTCTAACAGCCGATCGTCCGAGGGCTTCCCACCGACATCGATCCAGGTAAAATTAGAGGCGATCGCAAAATTAAATTCCCAATCAGCACTGAAGCAGCTATAATCGTTAGCTATTCTAAATAGTCAAAAGCAAACGCATTGCGATTTGTGAGGAGAGCGATGAACATACTTGGAATCTCGGCGTACTATCACGACAGCGCCGCAGCCTTAATTCGCGACGGAGAAATTATAGCAGCAGCGCAGGAAGAAAGATTTTCCCGCAAAAAGCATGACGCCAGATTCCCTAAGAATGCGATCGTTTATTGCTTGAAAGAAGCGAACATAGATTTGCGGGAGCTCGATCGAATAGTCTTTTACGACAAACCTTTAGTCAAATTCGAGCGCCTTCTCGAAACCTATTTAGCCTACGCACCCCAAGGTTTTCGCTCTTTCCTAGCCGCCATGCCGATATGGCTCAAAGAAAAGCTTTACCTCAAAACCATGCTCAAAAGAGATCTGGCAGCAATAGCAAACTGCAAAACAAATAAACTGCCATCTCTGCTATTTACCGAACACCACCAATCCCACGCAGCATCCGCATTTTTCCCCAGCCCGTTTCAAAAAGCAGCCGTTTTGTGCCTCGACGGCGTGGGCGAGTGGGCAACAACCTCAGTTTGGTTGGGAGATGGGAACCAACTTACACCTCAGTGGGAAATCGATTTTCCCCACTCCTTGGGTTTGCTTTATTCAGCTTTCACCTATTACACAGGCTTCAAAGTCAACTCTGGCGAATACAAACTCATGGGTTTAGCTCCTTATGGCGAACCCAAGTATGTAGACAAGATTCTCAACTATTTAATCGACCTCAAAGATGACGGAACTTTTCGTTTGAACATGGATTATTTCAACTATACAGTTGGCTTAACCATGACAAACAAGAAGTTTGACGAACTGTTTGAAGGGCCGCCGCGTCAAGCTGAAGGAAAATTGACTCAGCGAGAAATGGACATTGCAGCTTCCATTCAAGTTGTTACCGAAGAAGTTGTTTTGCGACTGTGCAGAACAGTTAAAAAAGAATTGGATGTTGATTATCTTTGTATGGCCGGCGGCGTTGCTCTCAACTGTGTTGCTAACGGCAGACTCTTGCGGGAAGGTATTTTCAAAGATATTTGGATTCAGCCGGCAGCAGGAGATGCTGGCGGTGCTTTGGGCGCGGCTTTGGCGATTTGGTATCAGTATTGCGAACAAACTCGCACTGTGAGCGCGAACTCGACAGCAAATAGTAGAGAAGCCCTCAAAACTGAACTTATCACTACAAACGCAGCGGTTGAGGAGAGGACGGAAGTTCTCACTGCCAACCCAGCGGTGGCAACTGTGGCGAAGTCGGTTGCTCATTTAACTTGTCACGATCAAATGCGGGGCTCATATTTGGGCCCAAGGTTTACTGACGCAGAAATTCTCGAATATTTGGATGCTGTCAAAGCTAGCTATCATCGATTAGATGATGCCGAATTAATGCCGCAGTTGGCGGAAATTTTGGAACAGGGAAATGTGGTGGGATGGTTCCAGGGGCGGATGGAATTTGGGCCGCGGGCTCTGGGCGGTCGATCGATTATTGGCGATCCCCGCAGTGCTAAAATGCAGTCCGTGATGAACCTGAAAATTAAATATCGGGAATCTTTTCGACCTTTTGCTCCGTCAATCTTAGCCGAACGAGTTGCGGATTATTTCGAGATTGACCATTCTAGCCCTTATATGCTATTGGTAGCACCTGTCAAATCCAGTCTCCGCATTCCCATGACTGCGGAACAAGAGCAGTTGTTTGGCATTGAAAAGCTCAACATTCCGCGATCGGAAATTCCGGCTGTCACCCACGTCGATTACTCGGCTCGCATTCAAACTGTTCACAAAGAAACCAATCCTCGCTACTATGACTTAATCAGCCATTTTGAAAAGCGATCGGGCTGTTCTATTGTGGTAAATACTTCTTTCAACGTCCGAGGCGAACCCATTGTTTGCACTCCAGAGGATGCTTACCGCTGTTTCATGCGAACCGAAATGGACTATCTGGTTTTGGAAAATTACTTGCTTCCCAAGTCAGAACAAATTCCTTGGAAACAAGATGATGCTTGGAAAAATGAATTTGAACTAGATTAATTATTAGTAAGTTGGCAGTGGGCAGTTGTGAGTTGTTAGTTGGCAATTGTCATTCTTCCTTCTTCCTTCTTCTTTCTTCCCTCTTCCTTCTTCCTTCTTCCTTCTTCCTTCTTCCTTCTTCCCCATGAGCGACGAAATTAAAAAACTCGACAAAAAAGGCTTGCGCGATTTCGGGCTGCTAATTGGCGGCTTGATTGCAGTGCTGTTCGGTTTAGCAGTACCTTTACTGCGGCGGCATTCTCTACCTTGGTGGCCTTGGGCAATCTGCGGAGTGATGGTGCTGCTAGCATTGGTGGCGCCGAAATCGCTTAATCCCGTTTATCACGCGTGGATGCGCTTTGGAATTATTCTTAACAAAATCGAAACGCCGATCGTCCTAGGGATAGTTTTTTACCTGATAGTTTGGCCGATGGGAGCGATCAAAAACATTTTCGGCGAAGATGCCATGCGGCGAAAACTCAATCCTAAAATGGATACTTACCGCGTCCCAAGTAAAGCAAGAACAAAAGTTAGTATGGAGCGTCCTTTTTAAGTGTTTGAAGCAACTTTAGACTTTCTCAAAGATTTGTGGGCGTTTATGAAAGAACGTCAAAAGTATTGGCTGTTGCCGCTCATTGTGACTTTAGTTTTTTTGGGAGCTTTGATTGTATTGAGTCAGGGTTCTGTGATTGCTCCATTTATTTACACGCTGTTTTGAAATAATGAGCAAGTTGAAAAATTTGGGTGTCAATTTGGGTTTGACACTCGGCGGTTTATTGATGGGGGTGGTAATTGGTGAAATTGGATTGCGGGTAGCCAGGATTGAAGGCTATCCCAAAATAGGAGATTTCGTAGACTCGGCGCCAACTCGTTTTCACACTTCCGATCCGAATTTGGGCTGGAAGCTGAAACCTGGTGCGTCGGGGGAGTGGAATGGGGAAGGTGCGAGTTTTGTGCAGGTGAATAGCGAGGGTTTGCGCGATCGTGAACATACAAAAGTAAAACCTCCAAATACTTTGCGCGTTGCGGTTTTGGGCGATTCTTTCACCGAAGCAATTCACGTACCTGTCGAACAAACTTTCTGGTCAAAATTGGAACGCAAGTTAGGCAACTGCGAAGCTGTTAAGGGACGCAAAAATGTTGAGGTAATGAATTTCGGGGTGCAGGGCTACGGTACTGCTCAAGAATTGATAATGCTGCGAGAAAAAGTGTGGGATTACAGTCCTGACATTGTAATTCTTGCCTTTTTTATTGGGAATGATATAATTAACAATTCGCCACAATTAGAATACGATCGCTACCGACCATTTTTTGCTTACGATGCTAGCGGCAAGCTAGTACCGGATATGTCTTTTCGCAATCTGGCGCCGATCGATCGCAACGAAAGAGCAGTTTCCTTCGTAGACCGAATGCCCAGTTTGATAGTCAAAAATTCGCGCATTTTGCAGGTCATTAAAAAAGTAGACTTAGAAAGGAAAAAGCGCGAGTTATCTGAGGATTTTACCACTTTAAGTACCAAAAACCTCAAGGAACCTGAGAATGCAGCTTGGGAAGAGGCTTGGAGGGTGACAGAGGGTTTGATAGTGACGATGCGGAATGAAGTCGTGCAGAAAAATGCTGAGTTCTTGCTTGTGACGATCGGCGATCCGATCCAAGTTGAACGGGATGCCAAGATGCGAAAAGATTTTACGAAAAAGAACAACATTCAGGATTTGTTTTATCCCGATAGGCGGCTGGAAAAATTGGGCGCGCGCGAGGGTTTTCGGGTACTGAATTTATCCGAACAGTTTCAAGGTTATACTGAAAAATATCAAGTCTGCGCCCACGGTTTTGATAATTCTGTACCCTGTGGGGGTCACTGGAATGAACTCGGACACCGACTGGCTAGTATCCTGATTAACCGCAATTTGTGCGAAAATTTGAAGCAGTCTCAATTCCCCAAAAAACAACCGTAATCAGTCAAATTTCATGAAAGATTCAACGGCGCTGAAAAAAGGCAAAAATATATTAAGTATAATCGCGGTTAATTTGGCGATCGCCTTTATTTCTCTGGAAGCTTTGTCCCTAGCTTTTTATTTTCTCAACCAAAAACAGTTTTTTTATACCAGAACTAAAGCCAAAGAAAAAGTAGTAGAAGATATTGAAAGGATCGGCATTAGACTTGATGAATCTATCGTAGAAAGACTGCACCCACTTTTTGGCTATGTACTCAAACAAGGTGCTTTCACCAATGAAAAATTAAAGTTAAAAGTCAACAAACACGGCTTTTTTTCACTTTACGAATATCCGTTTATTAAAACTAATAAAAATCAAGTTATCATCGGAGTTTTTGGCGGTTCAGTTGCGAATAATTTTGCAGTCGATGAATACGTAACTCGCAGATTGTCTAACAAATTGAAAACTTATCCAGAATTTGCCAACAAGGAAATTATTGTTTTAAATTTTGGGAATGGCGGCTACAAACAGCCCCAACAATTATTGATTTTAAATTACTTTCTGGCTTTGGGTCAAGAATTAGATTTAGTCATCAATATTGATGGTTTTAACGAAGTAGCGCTGTCAAATTTAAACAACAAAGCCCAAGTAGAAATAGGAATGCCCAGCGTTCAGCACATACAGCCTCTGACTGGTTTAGCCAACAACAACTTGTCGCCGGAAGCGATGAGCTCGATCGTGCAAATTAACGAAAACAAAAAACAATTAAAAGCAGGTATTGACAAATTGCAAACTTGTCAACTTGCTTTGTGTCACGCTGTCACCTCGCTACAGGTGAAACAATTAGTCAACAATTACCAGCAAGCAGTTGTCAAGTACGATTCACAAGTAAAACAATCCAACTCCGACACGGCAAATAGCGGTATAGTCTACATTCCCAAAGCTGACTTTGTTTTGCAGGACGCCGCTGCTTTTGAGAAAATGGCATCGATGTGGTATCAATCGTCGATCGGCATGAATCAAATTTTATCAAGTAGAAAAATTAAGTATTTTCACTTTATCCAGCCCAACCAGTATTATCCCACTCAGCGAGCGTTTACCGCCAAGGAAAACGAAATCGCGATTAACAAAGAGAGTCCCTACATTGAAGGAGTGAAAAAAGGTTATCCGGTGTTGTTGTCCAAAGTCGATGATTTGCAAAAAGCTGGGGTTAATATTTTTAGTGCAGTGAATATTTTAGACAATACCAAAGAAACGGTTTACAAAGATGCCTGCTGCCACTATAATTCAGTCGGAGACGAACTATTGGCAAACTATGTTTCTAGTTCTATTATTAAAGTAGTAAGAGAATCGAAATAGAGGTTTATGAAAAATTTAAAATTTCTCAAAAGAGGGCAAGAATTCCTCAAGATAACTTTGATTAACTTAGCGCTTTTACTGGTTTTCCTCGAAGTCGGTTCCTTGGGATGGTATTTTCTCAAGCACAAGCAATTTTTCTATGCTAGAGAAAAGGTGCAAAACAAGTCAGATTTAGGAATTAATTTAGAAGGAGTGCGGCTGAATCAGTCTATTGTTGAAAGGTTTCATCCTTTTTTTGGATTTATTCAACAACCAGGCCCCGATTTTCGCCCTGGTTTTAAGGTTAACAACTACGGATTTATCTCTCCTTATGATTACCCTTTGAAAAAAACCAAGAAAAATCAATTTATTATCGGAGTTTTTGGCGGTTCTGTGGCTTCTAATTATGCAGTATTTGAAGTTCAAAACAAAATTTTGCCTCAATACCTCAAGCAGCTTCCGGGTTTGAAAGATAAAGAATTTGTAATTTTGTCTTTTGCTACCGGAGGCTACAAACAACCCCAGCAATTATTAATTCTAAACTATTTTTTGGCTTTAGGGCAAGAACTGGATCTGGTAGTCAATATAGATGGTTTTAATGAAGTAGCACTTTCTAACTTAAACAATAAAAATCAAGTCGATTTGACAATGCCAAGTATTCAGCACATTTTGCCGCTGACTAGCTTGGCGAATAATAGCCTTTCTACAAAAGCGATGAAAGCAACTATCAGAATCCAAGAAAATAAAGCTAGGATTAGTCAGGGTTTGGAACGTTTGCAAAACTGCTCTTTAGCTGCGTGCGATGCTTTGACTTCTGTTTACGTTCAAAATTTAGTTAATAACTATAAAACCGATGTTATTAAGTTTGAACAAGAACGGACTACACAAAAAAAAGATGACGGCGGCAGCGTTATTTATATCAATACTAATAAGTCAGTTTTACCGGATTCAGCCGCTTTTGAACAAATGGCCCAGAATTGGGTAAAAAGTTCAATTTTTATGCACAAAGTTCTGTCTGCTAGTAATGTGCCTTATTTTCATGTTCTTCAGCCTAATCAATATTATCAGACGAAAAGGGTGTTTAGTGAATCCGAAAAGCAGATTGCTTTTAATAAGGATACTCCTTATGCTAAAGCTGTGCAAATTGGATATCCGGCTCTTTTCAAGAAGTTTCCTAATTTGGAAAAAAATAAGATCAATCTAGTGAATGCTGTCAATGTTTTTGACAAGACTAAAGAGGCAGTTTATGTAGATAGCTGCTGCCACTACAATCAAGCTGGAGAGGTAGTTTTTAGCAATTATGTGGGCAGTTCTATTCTGGAATCTTTGCGGAAAGATGAAAGAAAAAACAAGAAGTGATATTATGTCTGGTTGATTCGTTATTGTACAATTGGCGAACTCGTAGGGGCGGGTTCACCAACAATATATAATGATAACCAACAATATATAAAAACCCGCCCCACTCACTCACCAATAATTCACATCAACCTGATATTTATATTTAATTCCTAAATGTAGGTGATGATTTATCGTTGGGTGGGGGCGGGTTTTTGAGATTGTTTGTTTCCGGCGATGATGGTTGGTGAACCCGCCCCTA
>NZ_JAUBOR010000014.1:16617-50659 GCF_036700305.1 Microcoleus sp. Z1_A1 | reverse complement strand
TGTCGATGGATTAAAATTACATGGTTTTTAGTTTTGGGTTTTTGGCTGGCTGGGGGAGCGATCGCCCGTTGAGTCGAGATGATTTATCGTTGGGTGGGGGCGGGTTTTTGAGATTGTTTGTTTCCGGCGATGATGGTTGGTGAACCCGCCCCTACGGGTATGATGTCGATGGATTAAAATTACATGGTTTTTAGTTTTGGGTTTTTGGCTGGCTGGGGGAGCGATCGCCCGTTGAGTCGATCGGCATTACCAAGATTTTATCAACTCGGTTGCCGTCCATATCGACTACTTCCACGCGCAAACCGTTCCACTCAAAATGCTCGGCTGCTGTGGGAATTTTCCCCAAATTTGTAATCACAAAACCGCCCATTGTGTGGTAACTTCCTTTGTGTTCGGCTGACTCTTCGATTCCAAATAGCTCAAAAAAATCTTCGACTGCTAGCATTCCGTCTAACAGCCAAGAACCGTCTTCGCGCTGCACGGTTTGAGGTTCGTCAGCATCTTCAATCGAGGGAAAGTCGCCAACGAGTTCGACTAAAATGTCGTTGACTGTAACCAATCCTTGAATCACGCCGTATTCGTCTACTACCAAGGCAATTTGATTGCTCGATTGTTTGAAAAGTTCTAATACTTTTAAACCCCGCGTGCTTTCCGGTACAAATAACGGTCGTCGTAAAGAAGCGCTTAAATCTAGGGGTTGACCAGTTAAAGTCCGAGACAGCATATCAGTAACGTGTACTAAACCGACAACGTTGTCGAGTCCTCCTTGACACACAGGAAACCGAGAATGACCACTGCCGAGCATTTTTTGGCGGTTTTCTTCCACTGAATCATCCAGATCGAGCCAGGTAAGATCGGGACGCGGGGTCATTAAGGCGCTGACTCGCCGATCGCCCAAACGAAACACTCTTTCCACCATATCTTGTTCGGCTTCTTCAAAGGTTCCGGCTTCTGTTCCTTGCTCGATTAAAACTTTAATTTCTTCCTCTGTAACTTGCGGTTCTGTAGAAGGCACAATCCCCATGATCCGCATCACTAAGTCAGTGGAATAACTTAACAGATAAACCGCAGGAGCGCCGATTTTTGAGAGCATTCGCATGGGAATTGCTACGCTTGAGGCGATCGGCTCTGGGTTGTTGAGTGCCAGCCGCTTCGGCACGAGTTCCCCGATAATTAAGGTCAGATAAGTGATGGTTAAAACTGCTACTACTGAGGCGATCGTCTGAGAATAGGGTCCCAAGGCAGGAATCAACCGTAACAAAGGCTCTACCCTTTTAGCAACCGTCGTTTCCCCAAAAGCGCCCGACAGAATGGCTAGCATCGTAATCCCGATTTGAACTGTCGGCAAGAACTGATTGGGGGCATTCGCCAGATCCAAGGCTACACGGGCATTGATCGAACCTTGGTTGGCCATCTGTTGCAGTCTCACCTTCCGTACAGAGATGATGGCCATCTCTGACATCACAAACAAGCCATTGAGGAAAACCAGCAGGAGAACAATCAGAAGGTCTATATTTGAGGACATTTCTAAAATTTTCGGTAGTAACGGCGAAGCGCTCTGCCCGGTTAGTCGATTTTAGATTTTAGATTTTAGATTTTAGATTGACGACGCCGCCAGTATCTGGGGGATTTCCCTAATGTCTAAAATTCTTCCATCTTCACAACTTGAGTACGTGGCAGGGTATCCGTCTTTGGGTGCAGTCACAGGAGAGGTCTGGAAGCTGCGAATCTCGATCGCAAAATCGAAATTTTTTCTAAACCTGGCCCTATATTAACGGAACTGGCTCGATCGCGATCGCCGGATCGACATATTAAAGCACAAATCTATCTCCAGTTAAGTTCCCAGGCGTCAATCGATTGCGCGATTTTAGATTTTAGATTTTAGATTGAAGCCTTGACTTGCGCGAGATGAATCACGTGGCGGGTATCCTGGATGCTTTCGGTCAACAGCAGAGCGGCACAATCAGGGATGTTTGTCGTACAATCTCCTTAACAGGCAAAGGGAAAGAGCCTTCGCCGATCGGGGATTAAAATTAAAAGCGCATGACTTTCTCTTCAATAATTCGTACCCTGGGGCGATCGCCCCTAGCAACAGAACTCCTCAACAAGCTCAAGCGCCATCGCTACGTGCAACTGTCCGGCGTAGCCCGTTTGCCCAAAGGTTTAGTAGCTTCCGCCCTCGCACAGCAAGAAGGGCGGAGTTTACTGGTAGTGACAGCAACTCTAGAAGAAGCCGGCCGTTGGGTGGCAGGGCTAGAGGCTATGGGCTGGCAGACTGTGCATTTTTACCCAACTTCCGAGGCTTCGCCCTACGAGCTATCTTACTCCGACGAGAACGAAATGACGTGGGGACAAATGCAGGTGCTGGCGGATTTGGTCGAGAAACAAGAAACAAACCCTAATTCTAAGCCGATCGCGATTGTAGCCACCGAAAGAGCTCTCCAGTGTCACTTGCCCCCGCCTGCTGCTTTTGAACCCTACTGTCTGACGCTGAAGCGAGGTGCGGTTCAAGACTCGAAGATACTTGACCGCCAACTTGTGTCGATGGGCTACGATCGAGTGACTCTGGTAGAAATGGAGGGCCAGTGGAGTCGCCGGGGCGATATTGTCGATGTGTTTCCGGTAGCGGCGGAGTTGCCAGTGCGGCTGGAATGGTTTGGGGATGATTTGGAGCAAATTCGGGAGTTTGACCCGTCTTCCCAGCGATCGCTCGATAAGGTCGATCGGTTAGTTTTAACCCCTACTAATTTTAACACAATTATTAAAGCAGTTTTATCTGAAAAAAATATTGACGAAATTAACCAACTAGGCTCTGTAGACCCAGAAAATGAAGGCGAAAAATTTGTCCGCAGGCTGTTGGGTTTAGCGTTCGAGCAACCTGCATCTTTGTTGGATTATTTGACTGAAAATACTTTAGTTGTTATTGACGAACCACAAGGGTGCGAAGGTCACAGCGACCGCTGGTATGAGAATGCACAGGAACAGTGGAATAATTGCAATCGGGAATCGGCAGTTACTGGTGAGGAAACAGAAAAATTGCCAATTGCTAATTTCAAAGTTCCGAAAATTCACCGCACTTTTGCTGAATCTATGGCAGATGTCGCAGCTTTCGAGAGGCTAGAACTTTCTGAATTGGCAGAAGATTCTACGGCTAAAAAACTTCAAAGCTCTGCGGAGGGCGACCAGCTACCGTCTGCGATTAATTTGGCTTCTCGGCCTGTGCCGGTGATGCCTCACCAATTTGCTAAGCTGTCTCAAATGCTCAGGGAAGAGCGCGATCGGGGTTTTACTATTTTCCTGGTTTCGGCTCAACCCAGCCGTTCTGTTTCTTTGCTCTCGGAACACGACTGTCCGGCTCAGTTTGTGGTGAATCCGCGCGATTATTTGGCGATCGACAAGTTGCAATTGCAGCACATTCCGGTGGCTTTGAAGTACAGCGGGCTGGCAGAATTAGAAGGTTTTATTCTGCCGACTTTTCGGATTGTGTTAATTACCGATCGGGAATTTTACGGTCAGCATTCTCTCGCTACTTTTAGCTACGTCCGCAAGCGCCGTCGTGCTGCTTCTAAGCAAGTAGACCCGAATAAATTAAGCCCTGGTGATTATGTGGTTCACCGCCAGCACGGAGTGGGTAAATTTATCAAGTTGGAACGTTTGACGATCGATCGGGAAACTCGCGAATATTTATTGATTCAATACGCTGACGGTACTCTGAGGGTGGCGGCCGATCAATTGGGCGCTTTGTCGAGGTTTCGGACTGTAGGCGATAAAGTACCGGATTTAAACAAGCTGACAGGCCAAACTTGGGAAAAAACTAAAACAAAGGTTCGCAAAGCTGTTAAGAAATTGGCAGTGGATTTGCTGAATCTTTATGCTAAAAGAGCTAAACAAACAGGTTACGCTTTTCCTCCTGATATGCCTTGGCAACAAGAATTAGAGGATTCTTTTCCTTACCAGCCAACCCCGGATCAGTTGAAGGCAACTCAGGATGTGAAACGCGACATGGAGGGCGATCGACCGATGGATCGTTTGGTCTGCGGCGATGTCGGTTTTGGTAAGACAGAAGTGGCTCTGAGAGCGATTTTTAAGGCGGTTACGGCGGGCAAGCAGGTGGCTTTGCTCGCGCCGACGACGATTTTGACCCAACAGCACTATCACACGCTCTCGGAGCGTTTTTCCCCTTATCCGATCGAAGTTGGTTTGCTCAATCGCTTTCGCACTGAAACCGAGCGCCGAGAGATTCACAAGCGTTTGGCGACTGGGGAATTAGATGTGATTGTCGGTACTCAAGCTGTTTTGAGCAAGGCGATTAAATTTCGGGATTTGGGCTTGTTGGTGGTGGATGAAGAACAGCGGTTTGGGGTTAAGCAAAAGGAAGCAATTAAATCTCTCAAAACAGAGGTAGATGTTCTGACTTTGACAGCAACGCCGATTCCCCGGACTTTGTATATGTCGCTGTCGGGGATTCGCGAGATGAGTTTGATTTCGACTCCGCCTCCCAGCAGACGCCCGATTCAGACGCATTTGGCTCCCTATAACCCGGAAGTGGTGCGATCGGCAATTCGTCAAGAATTGGACAGGGGCGGTCAGGTTTTTTACGTGGTGCCGCGGATTGAGGGGATTGATGAGTTGGCAGTTCAGTTGCAGGAGATGGTTCCGTCTGCCAGAATTGCGATCGCCCACGGTCAAATGGAGGCGTCGGAACTAGAATCAATCATGCTGACTTTCAGTGCGGCGGAGTTTGATATTTTGGTGTGCACGACGATTATTGAGTCGGGTTTGGATATTCCGCGAGTCAATACAATTTTAATTGAAGACGCGCAGAAGTTTGGTTTGGGTCAGCTTTACCAGTTGCGGGGACGGGTGGGACGCGCGGGGATTCAAGCTCACGCTTGGCTGTTTTATCCGAAGCAGAACCAACTGTCTGATGCTGCAAGGCAGAGGCTGCGGGCTATTCAAGAGTTTGCCCAGTTGGGTTCGGGCTATCAGTTGGCTGTCCGAGATATGGAAATTCGCGGTTCGGGTGATGTTTTGGGTACTGAACAATCTGGTCAAATGGAGGCGATCGGTTTTGATTTGTATGCTGAAATGTTAGAGGAGGCTATTCGGGAAATTAAGGGTCAGGAAATTCCGAAAGTTGAGGACGCGCAAATTGACCTAACTTTGACGGCGTTTATTCCTGCCGATTACATCGCAGATTTGGATCAAAAGATGAGCGCTTACCGGTCTGTGGCTTCTGCTAATACCCCTGAAGAATTACAGCAGATTCAGGCTGATTGGTGCGATCGCTATGGGCCAATTCCTCTGCCAGCCCAGCAACTTATCCGTGTTGTCGAACTCAAACAAATTGCTAAAAAAATCGGTTTTTCTCGGATCAAACCGGAGAATAAGCAGAACATAGTTTTGGAAACTGCGATGGAAGAGCCTGCTTGGAATTTGCTCAAGGCTAATTTGCCGGAACATTTGCGCTCTCGTTTTGTCTACAGCAAGGGGAAGGTTACTATTCGAGGTATGGCGGTTTTGACGGCCCAAAAGCAATTGGATAATTTGATTGATTGGTTGGGTAAAATGCAGGGCGCTTTGCCGGAAGCAAATGTTTGATTTTAATATATAATCCCCAAATCTAGCGCACCGCCGAAACCACAGAATAATACCGATGGAACCCTAAAAAATCTTACTGCTGTTTTCATGATGGTTTTAGCGACAGAAAGGATTAAAATCGTGAAAAAGTTAGTGAGTATTTTTTTGGCGATCGCGCTAATGCAAGGAGTCCCAATGGCGGTTCAATCTCAACAAATAATTGACCCGATCGATCGGGTTGTGAGTGCCGGATTGATGAATAAAGATGCTAGTGGTAATTTTAATGCTGATGGCCTTGTCAGTCGCGCCGATTTGGCGGTGATTTTAGTGAAAACTTTTGGTTTGGAACGCCGGAAAACCGCTCAGAAACCGGATAGGGAATTGCCGGATGTCCCGAAGAGTTACTGGGCTTACAGTGCGATTCAAACTGCTTTGAAAACGGGAACGATGAGTGGATATCGCGACGGAATGTTTTTCCCAAATCAAAGGGTGACTCGCGCTGAAGCTTTGGCGATTTTTGCTCAGGCTTACGGGGTTTTTCAGTTTCCCGAACCCAGCATTTCCGAAATTTTAGCTAAGTATCCAGATGCAGGCGAAATTCCTAATTGGGCTAGAAAGTCTTTGGCTACTGCACTTTATGAAGGGTTTGTTAATGTTGATATCGCAACTAATAAGATTAATCCTTTGAAGCCGATGACTCGCGGGGATATCGCTTACGCTTTGAGCAAGTATTTGGAGCGGCAGGTAAGACCCAGTTCTTTGCCTGTCCCCGACGAGGAGCCTCCCGATCGCGGCGTGGGAAGGTGATAGTGTTAAGTTGTGATATCAAATCCGGTAGCATCCGAATTATTCCTCTCTGTATTCTCTCCCTCTGCGTTCTCTGCGCCCTCTGCGGTTAAATAATCCCGATACAACCGGAAACGATATGAGTTAAAAAGTCGATCGCCCGCCATTCAAACACCATGCAAAATCCCGGAGATTTGGTGACTGTAAAAGCAGCCATCAAACCCCCAGGATTTAAGTTTTCCCTCTTAAACGAGGCTCAAATTATCCCCAGTGAGCTTTAACTCACTCAGCAGTAGCCAATTCGGTACTGGCACCACCGCGCTTCCGAGTCAGGGTATTGAAAAGCATCTGACCGACTGCTTTAATCAAATTGCCTTCTAACTCCATGAACATCTTCATGTTCATGCCAAAAGCTGCATTAGCTTCGTCAACAATTCGCTCTGCTGTTGCTTCGTCAATCGGCAGTTCATTCATTGCCTGACGGTAGTTACCCTTGAATTCTTTTTCATCAGGAATATCCTGGAATTCATAGAAAGCAGTGCCTTCTCCCTCGGAAAGATTCATCCCGCGCTGGGCAATTCCCTTGAGGATTTGTCCGCCGGATAAATCGCCCAAGTAGCGAGTGTAAGAGTGAGCTACTAACAGTTCTGGTGCGGTCGCCGAAATCTCGCGAATTCGCTCCACATAAGCTTTAGCTGCTGCTGACGGAGCTACTTGTTCGCGCCAATTCGCACCGTAGTAGTAAAATAAATCTTGCTCTAAGCTGTGTTTGCGATTCAACTCAGAAAAGTAAATTTTTGAAACAACCGGATGCTGCTTTTGGCGTTCCATTTCCTCTTCCATTGCCGAGTAGACAAAGTAGAGGTTTCCTACTAACTTCCGGTAAGAAGTTTTTTCTACAACGCCTTTTAAAAAACACTTGACAAAACCGACGTTTTCTGCCATTGTGTGGGACTTTTTGGTTCCCTCACGCAATTTGGTCGCTAAATTGATGCTCATAAAAAAATTCGGTAAGTGGGAAACTCAGCGTCTTTAGACCTGAGATGGAAACGGCTCGGCGGTCGAAACCGCCGTGAATCTTTGCATTACACGAGGATTGCTAGATGGGAGTGTAATGAATGTAATGTAATTTCGATGGGACACTTCAGCTAGGGGAGCGTGCATCGAAATTACCCTCTCAAATTTGGCAACCCGCGATCGCATAATGTTTGCTCTTTCGAGCCTCCCTTTCGGGGTGATGTTAGCTTCGACAAAGTTAACGGCCGGTACTATATCTAGGACACTGATTTAACCCAATAAGTCTGTTTAATCCTAAATTTCTAGAGCAAGGAACTAGCTTCGCATTCCCTGGTAGGTCTTTAACTCTTACCGTTAACGTAGTACCAAGGTACTGAGTCTGGTCAACTGCGGTTTAAGTCTTAGGCTAGAAGCCCAATCTCTTTAGACCTGGGTCGTTGACGCTATATTTGTCCAACCTTCTATTTTTGTGGTAGCTGATGGATGCGCCAAAAATCTAAAATTTACCTAAGTGTTTACCTTAGATCGATTTGATGAGAGATTGTATTAATTTTTATAACAAAACCTAGAAACATCAAAGGGCCCTGATGCCCGATCGCCCGAAAGGGCAGAAGGCATCAGGGCCGCAAAAGTTTAGTCATGAGTCCTGAGTCATTAGCTGCTAGCTAACGACTCAGGACTCATGATTAATTTAGATGTCCAAGTCGAGGAGGTTGAGTTTGGGGCCGTAGGTTTCGATGAATTCGCGGCGGGGGGCGACACGATCGCCCATTAAGATCGTAAAGATGCGATCGGCCTCAGCAGCGTCTTCAATCTCCACCCGTTTCAGCGTCCGAGTTTCTGGGTTCATCGTCGTATCCCACAACTGTGTCGGCATCATTTCACCCAAACCTTTGAACCGCTGAATGGTGTAGTTAGCATTCGCCGGAAATTCATTGCGGATGAGATTGTTCATTTCGCGATCGCTGTAACAGTAGTAATGATTGCGTCCCCGTTCCACTTTATAGAGAGGAGGACAAGCAATATAGATGTAACCTTGTTCTACAAGTGCCCGCTGATAGCGGTAGAAGAAAGTCAGCAACAGCGTGCGGATGTGGGCACCATCCACGTCAGCGTCAGTCATAATTACGATGTGGTGATACCGCAATTGACCCGGATCGAATTCTTCGCCTTTGATGCCCAAACCCAGGGCTGTAATTAACGATTGAATTTCGTTATTTTTGTAGATTTTGGCGTCGTCGGTTTTCTCAATGTTGAGAATTTTACCGCGCAAAGGCAGGATTGCTTGAAATTGGCGATCGCGCCCTTGTTTGGCACTGTTATGGACAAAAATTCCCGCAGCTAATGCAAAGTTGTGACTGTTGGGCACTTCGATGTCGTAAACATCGTAGCGTTCCTCCAAATGTTCGATCGACACAACGCGGTGGTTGTAATTCCGAACCGCTTGGCGAGCATATACTTCATCACCATTAAAGTAGCGATCGCAAAACGTCTCAAACTTCAACAAAGTCTTATCACCCTTCATGCGGCGATAAAGATTGTAAGCATCTACATTCATCCAACCTTCTTTCAGGTGGACTGTCTTCAAAGCTTCCAGCGTCTGGCGGTAATAAGTTTCCTTCAAAGTCGCTTTACGTTTCTGGCGAAACTCCGGCGTCCACTGTTCCTTAGTTTTTTCGCGCCGCCACTCCAACAAATTCTCATCTTGCCACTGTTCTTTAGCAAGTTGAGAATGAGTCTCCCGTGCTTCAGGATTGTTAGCAAAATGATTACTCACCCGTTCCGACTGAGCCAAACGGTTTTCTTCACTACTCCAATACTCTTGCTGGGCTTGGTTCAGCAGTTCATTATTTTGCTGGCGATAAGTTTCATCACTATCGTAAAACTCCCGCCACTTGCTCATCATGTAAGCTTTATACTCTTCATCTTCCCACTGAGCTTTCGCCTGTTCCGAAAGAATTTGTCGCGTTTCAGGCTGCCGCATCCGCTCTTTCATCATCGCCCGAAATTCATCAGTCATGTGAGCTTGACGGCTCTTTTCAATGACATCGGGCCTGTGCAAGGTTTTCTCAAGGTTCGCGCGGTGAAGAGCCAAGTGATCCTCAGCCGACATTCGCTGAATATTTGTCGGATTGTTGTTGAGTTTATTGAAATCAACGTGGTGGCGGTGATTGCCCTCAGATGCTTGATAGACACCGTGTTTTAGGTTGTAGAAATCCGCTAAAAGATGGGTGTAAATCCACTTATCACTGTTGGGATTCCAAACCATTTCGTAACCGTTAAGTCCCTGGCCCTGTTTGGTTTTTTCCGACAACTTGCGGTGGAACGGCATTAATGAATCTTCCGGTGTCAGCAGGGCTGCTGCTTTGTAAGTGCCATCCCGCAACATGAATGGATGGTCGGGAGTGCAAGTTATTGTCTCCCCATTGTCTAATGTCAGTTTGACAACTTCAGCATTTGCTTTAGTCATCCGAGCATTAGTTATTCGCTCAAACCCGATGTTTCCACTCTCGCGAATGGTGTAGCAAAAGTGTTCTTTACCTTCTGCTTGTTCGTCAACTATCTGTTTGATAGTTTTTGTCGTACCGTCAGCTAATTTTATTTCCTGAGATGAAAAAAAACAGCCCCCCGCGGAATCCCCCTCGACGAGGTAGATCTCAGACAGGGCGGGGTCTCTGGAGCTACAGTCCGCTAATTTTCCAGGCAAAGGAGACGATTCTAAGACTGATTTTCGGCGCACTAAATCGCGGGCACGGCGGGCGGCTTCAGCGGCCTTAAATGCCTGAATTGCTTTTTCCAAAATAGCGTCGGCTACTTGGGGGCGAAACTCTAAATATTCTGTCAATACTTCGCCTACCAAGGAATCGACAATTCCCCGAACTTCTGTATTTCCTAGCTTGGTTTTAGTTTGACCTTCAAATTCCGGATCTGGGACTTTGACCGAAATCACTGCTGTCAAACCTTCGCGCACGTTTTCGCCGGCGAGGTTGGGCTCGTTTTCTTTGATTTTGTTGCGCTTGCGGGCGATCGAATTCATCGTCCGCGTCAAAACTGCCTTCAGACCTTCTAAGTGCGTGCCACCGTCGATCGTCCGAATGTTGTTAGCAAAACCTAGAACGTTGTCGCTAAAAGCATCGACGCACCACTGCAAAGCCACTTCTATCTGCACGTTATTGCGTTCGCCTTGCACGTAAATCACTTCTTCGTGCAGAGGCTGCTTTTCGCGGTTCATGTAGGCGATATATTCCTTGATTCCGCCCTCGTAACAGTATGTTTCGATGCGAGGTTCGCTACTTTTAAGCAGTTCCAAACGGTGGTCGCTAAACGTAATTCTCACGCCCGCATTCAAGTAACCCAATTCTCGCAAGCGCCCCGCGAGTGTAGTGTAATCAAATTCAATGCCAGTGCTAAATATTTGAGTATCTGGCAAGAAAGAAACTGAAGTGCCGGTGCGAGTGCCTTTGTTGGGCTTGGCAGTAAGTTCAGTAACTGGATTGCCTCTTTCGTAGCGCTGTAAATGTTCTTTTTGGTCGCGCCAAACTGTCACTTCTACCCACTCGGACAGCGCGTTAACAACAGAAATACCTACACCGTGCAATCCTCCAGAAACCTTGTAGCCACCACCGCCAAATTTACCGCCGGCGTGGAGTACAGTCATTACTGTTTCTATTCCCGATTTGCCAGTCTTGGCAACGATGCCGGTCGGAATACCCCGGCCGTCGTCTGTCACGGTAACGGAACCGTCGGCGTTGATGTCAATCTCGATGTGAGTGCAGTGGCCAGCCAGCGCCTCATCTATGGAATTGTCCACAACCTCGTAAACTAGATGGTGGAGTCCTCGCGGGCCGGTGGTACCGATGTACATCCCCGGTCGTTTACGGACTGCTTCGAGACCTTCGAGAACTTGAATCTGGTCGGCGCTGTAGCTGCTGGTCATACAAAAATAGCTCCAATAATGAGGCCTAAAGCCCCGAAAGCTTCTAAAATGGGAAAACTCCTAAAATTATAGCACAAAACCGTTAAAGGCGATGCTAGGGCTTTCTGAAGGGAAATTTATCGGGGGGAGGGATGGGAATAGTTTTGAGATTGGTGGAGGAATGCCCTGGCCGATCGCGGTGAATCAGTGTAGGAGAGAGGGGAAAGCATGGAGAGGAGAGGATTTGAGAGTTTTTATAGGGAAATGTGCGACAGGTTATGCCTAGATTAATTACGATTTGTGGGGCGACGGCGACGGGGAAGTCGGGAGTGGCATTGGCTTTGGCGGGGCGACTACAATCCTCGATCCTCAGTGCGGACTCCCGTCAAGTGTACCGCGAATTTGACATCGGAACCGCAAAACCGACGGCGGTCGATCGCACTTGTGTACCGCATCACTTAATTGACATCTGCGATCCGACAGAAACTCTGACACTAGCAGAGTACCAACAGCAAGCTCAAAAATTAATTGCTGATGTCGATTTTCCTGTTTCTCCCCCCCTGTTGTTGGTGGGAGGGACGGGCTTATATATTAAATCGATCGTGCGCGGTTTAAAAATTCCGAGGGTAGCGCCGATGCCCGAATTGCGATCGCAACTAGCAGAACTCGGACAATCTCAATGTTACGCGATGTTGCAGCAGGTCGATCGCTCTGCCGCCGAGAAAATTCACCTCAATGACCCAGTAAGAACTTTAAGAGCACTGGAAGTATTTTATGCGACCGGTCGCCCTATTTCCGAACAGCAGGGCGAAAATCCTCCCAATTATCCTATTTTACAAATTGGGTTGGATTGCGCGATCGATGTTTTGGTCGATCGGATCAAACAGCGCACCGAACAAATGCTAGAACGCGGTTGGATTGCTGAAGTAGAATATTTGTGTAAAAAATACGGCTGCGACTTGCCACTGTTGAACACGCTGGGATACCAGGAAATGAAACAATATTTGGCTGGCGAGATTAAGCTTGAAGAAGCGAAAGAATTAACAATTTTGCACACGCGGCAATTTGCGAAGCGTCAGCGGACATGGTTTCGAGCCTATCCTGAAATTGAATGGTTCGATGTTAGCATACCCGATTTGTGCGATCGAGTTTGGCGGAGGGTTGCAGAGTTTTGTGAACAATAAAGAGTTTTTTTACCGCAGAGGGCGCAGAGGGCACAGAGAAAGAGTAAGGAGAGATGTAAGTGTTATTTTTAATTTGGCAAAATTTCTCTAATTCTTTGCCGAAACAAACGCACAGCAGCACGCTGTCCGACTGTTCTGCTTTGTTCGATGAAACCGGGAATTTCAGCAACTGGTAAAAAGGGAAATGCTAAACTGCGATCGCACATTTCATATTTCCCTTTTCTCGTTCCCAGGATCTGCCTGGGAATGCCTGAATCCGAGGCTCTGCCTCGCACAAATAGGGAGGCAGAGCCTCCGGATCTGCGTTCCTAGGCTGAGCCTAGAAACGAGGGGAAATCCGTCAATTAACTGTACAAACTCGCCACATATTCGCCGTAACCGTTATAGGGCAAAGTTGGGCGAGTTTCCCACGACCAACTGTTACCGGGGCCGACTATGCGTTCGCTGGCCTGCGACCATCTGGGGTGCGGTTTGTCGGGCTCGACATTTGCTTCAAAGGCGTATTCGTTGGGGCCGATTGTATTCCAAAAAGTGGCGGGCTGTTGTTCGACAAATTCAATTTTTACGATCGACTTTGCGCCCTTAAAACCGTATTTCCAAGGAATCACTTGCCGCAGCGGCGCACCATTTTGCTTTGGTAGCCTTCGGCCATACAAGCCTGTGGCAAAAAATGCTAAATCGTTTGCCATTTCTTCAATTCGCAGACCTTCGGTATAAGGCCAAGGATAAAATTGCGACATCAAACCGGGGCCGGGAGTTATTTTGGGATCGTAAAATGAGGTAAAGCGAACGAATTTAGCTTTCGATTGCGGTTCGACATCAGCCATCAGTAATTTCATGGGAAATCCTACCCAAGGAACTACCATCGCCCAGGCTTCTACACAGCGAAATCGATAAACTCGTTCTTCGATAGGAAATTTTTTGTTGAGGTCGTCAATATCATAAGTGCGGGGATTTTTTACTAAACCTCCTACTTCTACTTTCCAGTTTTCTGTTGGCAAAGCTTGAGCGGCTTGCCAAATAGATTTTGTGCCGCCGTATTCGTAAAAATTGTTGTATTTTGTAGCTAAGGCTTCGTCGGTAATCGCTCGATCGACTTTCGCAAAGTCGGGATTCCGGCTCAATCCCGCATATGCTTGGGTTGAGCTTTGATCCAGAGCAGTTTTTGAGCTAGCATTGCTTTGGCAGCCGATCAGCGGCAGCAGGGAAGCAGTCACGCCGGCGCCAATTAAATTGGTCATGAAGCGGCGGCGGTTGAGAAAGGCTGTTTCTGGGGTAATTTGGGGTTCGAGAATTTCCCAAGGTTTGGGTACGCGAATTAAGGGCATAAGTAATAGTTAAAAGTTAGTAGTTCGTTTGGCAAAAATTGCCTAAGTTTTAATCAGCTAGTCGATTTGACATTAGAAAGTTGAACTTTTAGATTCACTCCATAGAACAAAGAATCGCCGATGTTTGGCAAGACCTCGCCATTGCTTTGCTGCGATCGCAATGCAAGTATTGGCAATGACAGTATAGCGTAATTCGGTAATAACTGAGATATTGCACCATTCTAAACAACAGGCTTTCCGGCCTGTTCCACAAAGAATGATTTTCTTGTGGGGTAGGCATCCTGCCCGCCCATAGGATCGACCTATTAAACCTCGCTCGCAGGAAAGTCAGCAATTATTTACGTGCGATCGACCGCAGCAATTGTGGCGAAAATCTGGGAAACAATTATGATCAAGCAAAGATTCCAATTATTTAATTTGTCCACAGGAAGCGGCACGCACCGCCCCGCTTTCCTCCCCCACCGAATGTCGGACGGGGGTCTCCAGCGGAAAGACAAATGAGTTACTGCATCAATCCCCATTGCCAGAATCCCCAAAATCTCGATCGCGCGACAGTATGCAAAAGTTGCGAGTCGAACTTGCTGCTAAAAGGCCGCTACCGAGTTTTTCACACCCTCGGTCAAAGTCTCACTTGCCGCACCTTCTTAGCTGTCGATGAAGACCAACCTTCGCAACCCCGCTGCGTCATTCAACAGTTCTGCGCGCCTGCTGCAGGTTCCACACAAGAAAACTGGGCATTTCGCCGCTCGGCCTCAGTTATCGACAAGTTGGGCCAACATCCCCAAATACCGAAACTGCTGGCATCTTTTGAACTCGAAGGCTGCCAGTATTTAGTGCAAGAATACATCGAAGGCCGCAATTTAGCCGATCGGCTTTCAGAAAAAGGTGTTGTTAAAGAAATTCAAATTTGGTATCTGCTGAGCGAATTGTTGCCAGTCCTGCAATTTGTTCATGAAAATCAACTGATTCACGGAGATATCAAACCGTCGAATATTATTCACCGCAAAAATCCCCAAGCATCCCCAGCTTGGGCAGGGAAAGAGGGTTTACATTCCGTGTCTCAGGAAAGTTCCTCTGGGCTAGTTTTAGTCGATTTCGGCGCGGCAATTCGGGCTAATAGTGGCCCGATCAAAACAGAAACGGTGACAGGTTCAGCAGAATACGCGGCCCCGGAACAAATTAAAGGCCAAGCGATTCAGAGCAGCGACATCTACAGTTTGGGCGTCACTTGCATTCACTTGTTAACGGGAATGTCGCCCTTTGATTTGTTTGACATCAAATCCGAAAGTTGGGCTTGGAGACATTATTTGAAAGTACCAGTTTCGGCGCGACTCGGCCGCATTCTGGATAAAATGGTGCAGCGAGAACCATCAAAACGCTATCGATCGACCGAGGCAATTCTCACAGACATGAATTACGGCCCGGCACCGGTAGACGTGATTCTCAGCAAACCCAAGTGGACTTTGGCAATGTGGGGAGGAACTGCGGTTGCCCTGCTGTCCGTAGTGCTGGGTTCTCGCTTGCCTTCTCCTGCACCGCAGGCTTTCACTTCTGGTGAGCCTGTTTCTAGCATTCCCGAAATTCGGTTCAATCCGCCCCCGATGCAGGATTTCAACGGTGATGCATCGCAGTCCGGGCCTGCTGTACGCACTCTGGCGGATCTAGACAAAAACCCGGTTTGGACGGTAGCAGTTGCTCCCCAGGGCCGCGCGATCGTCAGCGGGAATAACGACGGTACAATTCACTTGCGGCACAAGCGTCACGGCAAGCTGCTCAAGGTTTTAGCCGGACATTTGGGGCCTGTGTGGTCGGTGGCTGTCAGCCCCGACGGCAGGACGATCGCCAGCGGTGGCGTTGACGGTACGATTAAATTGTGGAATTTCTATTCTGGCAAGTTAATTCGGACTTTGGACGGACACCAAGACGGCGTGTTCTCGGTGGTTTTCAGTCCCGATAGCCGGACTGTGGCCAGTGTCGGTAAGGACAAAACTTTGAAGTTGTGGCAAGTCGAAGGCGGGGCCGAGTTGGAAACTCTCAACCGGGTTTTTGACGAGGTGCAGGCGGTGGCTTTCAGTCCCGATCGAGAAACTTTGGCGATCGGCAGCAGCGACGGTAAGATCAACCTGTGGAACTGGCAGACTGGGGAATTCAAAGAAACTCTTTGGGGTCATTCTGAGGCGGTTTGGTCTCTGGCCATCAGCCCGGATGGTCAAACTCTCGCCAGCGGCAGTTGGGACAAGACGGTGAAGCTGTGGGATATCAGCGCAAATAATCAGTTCGGGCAGCCCAACGGTTCTCTGCTACGGACTTTGAGCGGCCATTCCGACAAGGTTAAGTCCTTGGCTTTCACTCCCGACGGAGACAAACTCGCTAGCGCCGATTTGAGCGGCACTATCAAGCTGTGGCGCATGAGTTCCGGCGAAATGGCGGGCACGCTGAAGGGTCATTCTACCTGGGTGGATTTGGCTTTTAATCCTCAAGACAAAACTCTGATCAGTGGCAGTTTTGACGACACGATTAAGGTGTGGCGACTGTCTCCTTAATTTTTTCGATCGCCCGTTCGATCGATTTTTGAACAGCTAGGGCGATCGAACATTTAGCTAATTTATCTATCAACACTTCGGACAGTTTCAATGCCCACGCATGGGGTGGCGAGAAACCCGGTTTCTATGAGTTTTGCTAACAGGAACAAGAAATATAGTCAGCAACCGGGTTTCAGATCGTCAAAAGTGCGTCCAGAACTTTGCTGACTTTTATCTTGTTTTAATCGGGGTGCCCTAAAACCTCTATGCTACGGTTGGTAATCAAAAACTGTCCGAACTGTTGGTACAGAAACAAATTTAAAATTGACAATAGTCAGAATATCCCTAGAAATCGCGGTTGCTAACTAACAGTTGTGGTAAAGTAGTTTTGGCTGTTAAAGTAAAATCTATGACCGCAAATTCCGAGTTAGCAGAGCAGTATTTGTCAGCGGGCGATAGCCTTCAGAAATCAGGAAAGCTTGAGGAGGCGATCGCTCAATATCAAAAATTACTAGCCATTCAAGCCGATAGTCCGATCGCACTCAACAAGATAGCAGAAATTTATTATACGCAACAGAAATATGTAGAGGCGATCGCCTCCTGTTACCAAGCACTTCGTCAGCAACCCAATTTCGCCGCCGCCTACAAAACCCTAGGCAATATCCTGCAAGCCCAAGGCAAAATAGACGCGGCAATTCGTGCCTACTCCAAGGCGATCGAATTCGATCCTAATTTTGTCGAAGCCTATGTTAACTTGGGCAGTATGTTTTACAAACAAGGCCAGCTCGATGACGCCATAACTTACTATCAAAAATCTATCGTTATTCAACCAGATTTAGCCGTCGCTTATTGGAATTTAGGCAAAAGTTTGGAAGAGCAAGGTCGAATCAATGAAGGTTTATTTTATCAAAAAAAAGCTCTCAACTTACAGCCGGAGTTAGAAGCTAGAAGCAATTCAGTAAAAAATCACACTTACTGAAGAGGAATGTTATAGTCGGAATAATTCTATCATTAACGATGCAAGCTGGATCAACATGGAAATTAGCCAGAATCCGCTCGAATTCCTAACGGCTAAAGTACAAGAAACTGTTGCCGATACCCAAAACTTAGCCAACCAAATCGCTGCTAAAGTTGAGGAAAGTGCAACTGTATTAACAGGGTGGGTACAATCAGCGCCAAGTTCAATTGTTAGTGCTGGGGCGATCGCCACTCAAGAAGCTTTTAAAATAGCACATAACATCCGTTTTGAGAACCTGCCAAGAAATCTGCAATCGAAATTTGCTAGGGCTGGGATGCGTGACGGAATGCGAAATGTTCAAGAAGCAGCAAAAGTATTTGAATCCATACCCGCCCAAATTCGTGCCCAAGGCCCAGAAGCAATTCGCAACTTCTGTCAAGATAAAGATTGGAGTCACATCCAAGCGCACGTCAATGGAGGTGGAAGCGAAGCTGCTAACGGGATTTTTGAATATTTTTGGGTGAATCGTGCTCGCGGTGGTGTAGACATGACTGCTGCTGAATTAGCAGTCGCTAAGCAAGTTTTAGCGGATGCAGCGTTTAAAGCAGCAGTTGCGGAAATCGTTGGGGCTGCAATGAAAGGGGCGATCGCAGCAGCAGTAATTGAGTTAATATTTTCTATCTTAGAAAACTCGCTATTGTGCGTTGAAGGCAAAATTACCCAGTCAGAGTTAGTCGAACAAGTCGCCACTGCCACCGCCAAAGCTGGCATTGCTGGCGGTGTTATTACTGGCATTCTATTAACACTGTGCATGATATTTCCCCCCATTGCTGCGCTTTTAGGTGCCGCAGCGATGCCCTTGGCGGTTGCAGGTATTGGTTTTATGGGAATTCGCGCCTGGGAAATCTTTTGTCACGGCGATCGACTATTTGGTATTACTCAACAAACACAAAAATTTCTGGGGATGACTGAAGCGACAACACAAGCAAATAATCAGAATCTTGACTTTTTCAAGAAGTCGAAGTTTTTGGTATTCTGATGATTGGGAAATATAAATATGTAGTTAAACACCAAAAATAATCCTAGAACAACCTGAATTGTAGGGGCGGGTTTTACCAACCATAATAGCCTAAGACTAATAATCTTATAAACCCGCCCGCTCCCATGTAATGTTTATTTCTACCCACTTACTTAATATGGATTCATTAGAAAAAACTCAAGATCAGCAGCATCCGCAATACAAGCGCGATCGAGCCAGTGTCGATACTTTATTAGCAGGAGAAGCAACCGAATACAATTTATCGGAATTAGCAAGATTAATAATTCGCTACCGAGGCTTTCCCGGCGCTAGAGATATTCAATCCGACTTAAAAAAAGTCCTGCAAAAATGGAATTATACCGAAGAAACTCTTTACGAACAAACCCGTAAAATTCACGCTACAGGTGAGGTTTACAGGCGACAAAAAAGCGATCAAGAAGATTGGGTCTAACTTTAGAAACCGGGTTTTTGGCAGTTTCTGCGGGCTGTAACGCGTCTTCTCGTAAAAAAAGCCTGTTTGTGACCAGTCGTGCGTCTACGACTATTAAAGCAAAGTGCGATCGCCTCAAGTCAAACTCAAAGGCGATCGCACTTAATTCCACTCAACTAGGCCCGAAAAGCCCGCGCTACAGAAACTACCTTACAACAAAAACATTTGTTGTAATATCGCTTTGAGCAACCGCTTCAACCATACCCAAATAGTTAGTGCCGACGTTAATTGCCGTAGCACTGACAGCAACTCCTCCATTCAGATTCAAACTTACAGCTTCATTAGTTTCTAACCACTAAATCGCCCGTACTGCTATTTATTGACAAGCTACCCTCGTAAAATACATCCCACAACTCGGGCAGGATGTCCAGCTTCCTGTGCTTGGATCGAATTGCAAGGTACCCCTGTTGCTTCCACTTGCCAATTGGAAGTTCACAGCCTTTCCATATCCCCTCAACCGACAAAACGTATCTGCCCCCAATTGGCGTGCGTTAGGATCTAGCCCATTAGCACCTTTTAGCGCTACATCAATTGGGATACCATTTTCACCGACAGGATTTTCAAAAAGGCGGATGCCACTGTTACCGGCATTTGGCGTTGGAGTTGGTGGTTTAGGCTGTGGTGTACCTTGGCTAATCGGTTGTGGTAATTTGCACCAGCTAAACTCTAAATCATTCAAAGCAGTATCATCTCCCCTTCCTTGCTGACCTTCAACTTTCGCGCGAACACCACAAATTGCCGAATTCGGCGGACCTGTTACCCAATTTGGTGTCCAAGCTCCCCATTGAGCTCCACCAGATGCTTCAATTACAGTGCTATTACTATTACTACAGCCAAAAGTTACAGAATTTGCTCCTGTATCATCACCATTGCCTTGTGGTGGTTCTACTTTCAGTTTAAATGCTGTTGCATAACTTCCTTTCGGGCAATTAGCTCCTTCACCCCAATTCCCCCAAAATCCCGGATGTGGTACAATCCGCTCGACCATGTTTCCCGCACGATCGTAACAATATAAGGCAACAGCATTGAGTGCAGTATCGTCGCCCCCACCTTGATTCGGTTCAACCCTCATCGAATATCCACCCACGTAGCTACCACCAGGGCAATAAATTGCGGTAGACCATCCTCCCCAAGGTGTGGCATTAGGAGCATTTTTTACGCCAGTAATGTCATTGCGAAAAGAAGCAGCACTAGCAGTCAAAGTGCTAGTGATAAGAGAAAGCGCTAAACCGCTGGCAATCCACACATTATTTTTCATAACTAAACCTCTCAATTGTGATGATTCTGGTCAATCGTCAGGGGATATTTTTTACACTCCCCGATAGCAATAATCCGGACAGTTTTTAGGCGTTGCTGAATTTAGGTAGGAATTCACATTTCCCAATTGCTATAAGACCCGGGAGGGTGAGTTTTGTAACATCAAGCGAAAAGTTGATTCATACGCCAGAATCAGCAACACCAGTTTTTATATGGCCCAATGGCTTATTCTGTAGGACTTCGCAGCCCCTGTGGATAATTAAATCAATGTCAGCTCCACCCCGCTCGTTGCATTTAATGGGACTTTATTTATGATCCTTGCGCCGCGTAAGCTTGTAGTCTCGTTCCAAAAACTGTCCGGAGTATTGCGATAGCAAAGGCGGTTAAAAATTAGGCTAAAATGAAAGAGCGACAGTCAAAGTTCAAGAATTCACTAAATTGTAATACCCTTACTTTGCACCACTATTTGTGATGTATCCCCACCCAATAAAAATTATGGTTGGGGCTTCCGATATAGTGATGGGATGAGCCAGACGGAGCTATTTTCTGATGTATTCTAGCTTCTTTAATGGCTAATATCGTTTCCGGTTGGAACGGAATTATTTATATATTTGGATGGTCAGTGCGAGCGAGACGCTCGCACTACTCTATACTGCATGATTCCGATTTAACCGGATTTGATATAACTTCTTTCTGGCACGATCGCCCTTTTTCTTAACAGACTTCTTGGCAGAAACAGATGAGAGTTTTGACTCAGACGATTGTTGGTTCGCTTTTATTGGTTGCATATCGCTAACCCCACCCAAATCAAAGATTATGGGTGGAGACTGCGCGATCTCATTTTCCTTCAATTTTCAACTGCGTCAAACCATCTCTGGTGAAACTTGCATTGCCGGCTGCGGCTGGAACTGGAACAGCGAATAAACCACATTGCGGCGGATATCCGTCATCATGTCCAAAAACAGCTCGTAACCTTCAGTTTTGTACTCGATTAACGGGTCTTTCTGGCCGTAACCGCGCAGCCCTACCGACTCGCGCAAAGCATCCATTTGTTGCAAATGTTCCCGCCACAAAGTATCAATTTGCTGCAAAATAAAGAACCGTTCCGCATCGCGCATCAATTCAGCTCGGATTGCATTAACTTCCGCTTCTTTCATGTCGTAAGCGTTGCGGACTTGTTCGTGTAAGAAAGTTTTAATTTCCTCAACGGACAAATCTTCTAGCTGATCCGGTGTCATGTCAGCCAGCAAATAAACAAATTCCTTCACCTTGCTCACAAGTTTGTCGAGTTCCCATTCTTCCGAAGGTAAGTCGGGGTTGATGTATGCTCCCACGATGTCGTCCATCGTCTGTTCGGCATACCTAATTACCTGTTCCTTGGAGTCCAAACCTTCCAATACTCGGCGACGTTCCGCATAGATTGCTCGACGCTGATTGTTCATCACTTCGTCGTATTCAAAGACCTGCTTGCGGATATCGTAATAGTAGGTTTCGACTTTTTTCTGAGCGCCTTCGAGGGAACCAGTCAGCATTTTAGATTCGATCGGCATATCTTCCTCAACACCGAAAGCCTTCATCAAACCGGCAACCCGTTCGCCGCCGAAAATCCTGAGCAAATTGTCATCCAAACTCAAGAAAAACCGCGTAGAACCCGGGTCTCCTTGGCGTCCCGCCCGGCCGCGCAACTGATTGTCGATCCGGCGCGATTCGTGGCGTTCGGTACCGATGACGTGCAAGCCTCCCAACCGCACGACTTCATCGTGTTCGGTGCTGGTAAAAGCATCGTACTCCCTGCGAGTTAAATTGTAAGCTTCCCGCAATTTTTGAATTACGGGGTCTTTTGTCGGCGCTTTTTCCGAAGCTATAGCCACGATATCATCGGCTTGCAATTCCGTGAGCGATCGCTCCCCGTACTCCTTCACCGCCAATTCCACCGCCGCTTTGAGCATTTGCTCGGCATCTTTCGATAGCTGCGTCGGGAAAATCTGCGCCGAAGCTTTCCAAGACTTTACCTTTTTCGCAGTTTGACCAAAACCTTGAGGTGCGGGGCGGCCGCCAATACCGGGTACTTGCACCAGCGAAAACCCGTCCTCATCTTCGGGTTGCACAATCCGGGGCATAAAATACTCCCGCAACTTGAGGCGCGCCATGTACTCAGAATTACCGCCCAAAATAATATCAGTACCGCGTCCCGCCATGTTGGTCGCGATCGTCACAGCGCCTTTGCGTCCGGCTTGAGCAATAATTTCTGATTCCCGCTCCACATTTTCCGGTTTAGCATTAAGCAAATTGTGAGGAATTTTCCTCTCCTGCAGCAGCCGCGACAGCAACTCCGACTTTTCCACACTCGTAGTGCCCACCAGCACCGGCCGACCGATCTCGTGCATTTCCCCGCATTCTTGGGCGATCGCATTCCACTTCCCAGGCTCCCCTTTATAAACCATATCCGAAAGGTCAGTACGGCTGGTAATCCGGTTAGTGGGAATCAGCGTCACTTCCAGTTTGTAAATCTTCTCAAACTCCGTCTCCTCAGTCTTCGCCGTCCCTGTCATCCCCGACAGCTTCGGATAAAGCAAAAAGAAATTCTGATAAGTAATTGTCGCCAGCGTCTGAGTTTCCGGCTGAATTTCCGCCCGTTCCTTAGCTTCGATCGCCTGGTGCAAACCGTCACTCCAGCGCCGTCCCGGCATCACCCGCCCGGTAAACTCATCCACAATCACCACTTCGCGATCGGCATTGACGATGTAGTTAATATCCTTAATAAACAATTCCTTCGCCTTAATCGCATTAAAAATGTAATGCGCCCAAGGGTCAGCCGGGTCGTACAAATCCGTAACACCCAACAACCGCTCAGCTTCACCAAAGCCTTCATCGGTCAATAGCACATTCCGAGCTTTTTCGTCAACCTCGTAATGTTCTTCATTTTCCTTTCTCAGAGCAGCAGCCACCTCAGCCGCCCGGATATACTTCTCACTGGGGCGTTCCACCTGGCCGGAAATAATTAAAGGCGTCCGTGCTTCATCAATCAGCACCGAGTCAACCTCGTCAATCACGCAAAAATTAAAAGGACGCTGCACTACATCTTCCATGACAGTAGCCATGTTGTCCCGCAAATAGTCAAAGCCGACTTCGCTGTTAGTCGCGTAGGTAATATCGCAGTTATAATTTTTCTTTCGTTCCACCTGATCCATGCCCTGCTGAATCAGTCCCACAGTCAATCCCAGGAAGCGGTGCACCTGTCCCATCCATTCCGCATCCCGCCTTGCGAGATAATCGTTGACGGTGATGATGTGTACGCCTTTACCGTTGAGGGCGTTGAGGTAAGCCGGTAGCGTCGCCACGAGAGTTTTGCCCTCACCGGTTTTCATTTCGGCAATTTGGCCTTTGTGCAGGATGATGCCGCCGAGGAGTTGGACATCAAAGTGGCGCAGTCCCAAAACCCGCTGTCCCGCTTCCCGCACCACTGCAAAAGCTTCCGGCAAGATTTCGTCTAGGATCTCTTTTTCTTCGTTGATAGATTTAGCTTTTGCCAGACGTTGTTGAAACTCGGCCGTTTTTCCTCTGAGGCCGTCGTCTGAGAGTGCGCGGAAGTCTTCTTCCAAAATATTGATATCAGCTACCCAAGGCTGAAATTTTCTCAGTTTGCGCGCGTTGGGATCGCCTAGCAGATTTTTAAACATGGCAGGAGAGGCAGATTTTTAATAATTTAGCTATTAGCTTTCAGGGTTACGGGCTGTAGTGTTAGCCACAACATATACCCTCCCCGATTGTAGCAACCATTGGGTCTCCTGGGCCGTCGCTGCGGTCGATCGACCGATTTTAGATTTTCGATTTTAGATTTTAGATTGAAGTTGGTGAAGGTGGGTCGCGATCGCAGCTCAGGTATATGTGCTTATTGACAATTGCAGGGCGTAACAGGTGCGAAAGCCTGTTCCACAATAGATTAATGTTTTTGTTGGATTAATTTCAGCAACAGGCTTTTCGGCCTGTTTTACAATAGATTAATGTTTTTGTTGGGTGGGCCCCAGAGCCCGCCCCGATCGCCCTTATGGAAAAAGCTGTAACATCTCAGGTCAGATTAACCCTAGTTTGAAACAGGCCTCGGCACTTCGTAAGTCAAAAAGTCATAGGCCATTTTCGTATTCGGAAAAATAGCCTGCGCTTCCTTTAGCAAATCATCCAGGACGATCGCATTCCCCGGAGCGTAACGCGGGCTAAAATGCGTCATAATTAGCTGTTTCGCCCCAGCGATCAAAGCCACTTGAGCCGCCATTGTCGAAGTTGAATGCAGGCGATCGAAGGCCATTTGAGCATCTTGATGAGCAAAAGTCGCTTCATGCACCAACAAATCAGCATCCTTTGCTAATTCCACGGCCCCGTCACAAAAAACCGTGTCGGTACAGTAAACAAACTTCCGCCCGACTTGATCCGGGCCACAAAAATCAGTACCTTTAAACTCTCGCCCGTCCTCTAACTTTACCGTCTTTCCTTGTTTTAACTCCCCGTAAATTGGCCCGGAAGGAATGCCCGCTGCCTTCGCTTTTTCTACATCAAAATGTCCCGGACGATCTTTCTCAGTTACGCGATAACCAAAAGCAGTAACTCGGTGCTTCAAAGGGCCACAACTAACAATATATTCGTCATCTTCATAGATAACTCCCTCATGGATTTTGTGTACCTTCACCGGGTAAGAAAAATGAGTTTGAGAATAGCGAACGCCAGCTTGCAAATATTCTTCAAGTCCCGGAGGCCCGTAAAGATCGATGCGCTTGACATTCCCCGCCAAACCGCAGCTAGCCAGCAAACCCATTAAGCCGAAAATATGGTCGCCGTGCAGGTGAGTGATGAAAATGCGGCTTAGTTGGCTGACTTTGAGCTCGCTGCGGAGAAACTGGTGCTGAGTTCCTTCGCCGCAGTCAAACAGCCAGAGTTCCGCTCGCTGGGGCAAGCGGAGGGCGATGCTGGAAACGTTGCGCGATCGCGTGGGTACGCCGGAGCTAGTTCCGAGAAATGTAATCTGCAAGAGTCAAATCACCTCAATTAAGTCTTAAAAAATATGTTACATATATCCAGAGTGCGGCTGATCCGACATACAGGAAATAGTCGCAGGCAGGAACCGGGATAAATCGCTGTTCCTGGGAACATCTACTTGCTAAAATCATTTTCGACAAGCGCACAGAGTGCCAAACCCAATTCTAACGTTTTCTTTCTTCCGTTCCCCTTCCTTTTTCCCTTCCCTTCCCTTAAAAATTCTTAAACTCACACAGCACAGGAGGAAAATTTTCAAATGCAGTCAGGAGTATTCTTTGTTTCCGTTCTTTCGACATTAAAAAAACGCTACTTTTGGATTTCCTTGTTGTTTTGGCTGGCAATGGTAGCCCCAGCACAGGCCGCACTGATCTTGCGAGTGGCGGTACAAGACGGGGCCAGTCAGATAAAAGTCGGCAGTTCTACTAAGGCTGCAATCCGCGACGGTAGCGGGCGCAATTTGGGCGAACTGCCGGCAAACAGTTCTCAGTCGGCTCAATTTCGATCGGGAACAGTGGCAATTGGTCGCTGGGCCGCCAACCAAGTTTGGATCGAGCCGACGGGGAACGGTTATGTCTGGATTGGCGATCGTTGGTATCGGGGACGCACCCTTCTAGTTCCCCAAAAAGGAGGCTTGACTGCCATCAACTACGTCAATATCGAACAATATCTCTACAGCGTTCTCGGCGCCGAGATGAGTGGCAATTGGCCTCAAGAGGCTTTGAAAGCCCAAGCAGTCGCCGCCCGTTCCTACGCTATCCACCAGCGCCTCAAAAGCGAAACCGACCTTTACGACGTGGACAGCACTCAGTATTCCCAAGTTTACAAAGGACTGCAAACAGAATCTTCTGGCACTTATTCCGCAGTCGATGCAACCGCCGGTCAAGTTTTGGCCTACAACGGTCAGATTATTTTAGCCGCTTTCCACTCTGCCTCTGGGGGACATACTGAAAATGTCGAGGATGTTTGGACGGAACCTCTGCCTTACCTGCGTGCTGTTCCTGACTTCGACCAAGGGGCCCCGGTTTATCAATGGAAAGAAAATTTTTCTCGCGCTCAAATCAGCAGTAAGATTTCTGGCGTGGGCAATGTGATCTCGATGAAGCCAGAACGCACTACCGCTCACGGCAGCGTTTTGAGGATGAAAGTAGTCGGAGATGGCGGTTCTAGGGTCATGACTGGCGCAGATTTACGCCGGGTTTTAAATTTGAGGAGTACGCGGTTCACCGTGATTCCTCAATATGGGGGCGGTGGGAACCCAAGGAACAGCGGCCAAGCTCCTACCGGTTTTCAAGTTGCTGGCAAAGGTTTCGGCCATGCTGTAGGAATGAGCCAGTGGGGTGCCTACAATTTGGCCAGACAAGGATACGGCTACCAGCAAATTTTGTTGCACTATTACCGAGGTGCTACTTTGGCTAGAATTGCAGTCCAGTAACTGCTGGGAGTGGGCAAGAAAGAAGTTCGGCAACGGATTATGTAACGGATGTAACGGATGTCAGGAAGAAGGAAGAAGGAAGAAGGAAGAAGGAAGAAGGAAGAACGGAAAAACAACTATTCCTGTATCTCTGACTTCCGTGTCCTGAATACAAGGAATTGGGAACTTGTACGGCCCTTCGACTACGATCGGGAACCGCGTAGTGGCAGGCCAGAAACCGCGTAGCCGAAGTATTGGAAATTGGAAATTGGGAATTGGGAATGACTAATGACTAATGACTAATGACTAATGACTAATGACTAATGACTAATGACTAACTACATTAAGGATTGCTATGCAAAAGTGGGAGTATTTATTTGTGGATGCGAATATGTATCCTTTTGGAAACAAGCTGATTAGTTTATATGTAAACGGTGAAGAACAGCGAGATTGGAAACAAGGCTCGCTGCATCTATTTGTCAATCATTTGGGGGAGGAAGGATGGGAACTTGTGGCTCTGGATCATGACTCGAAGTATGACCAAAATTGTTTAATTTTTAAACGCCCTAAGCTTATTTAATAAAACTCGGATTAGAAAAAATTATGACATCCATAAAGATTGATATTTTCCATAATTCTTAGCCACCAGCTAAAAGCCCGTTCCCCAACAAAGATATTTTATTGTGGAACAGGCATTCTGTCTATTCTTGAAAAGGGTGCAAGATTTTAGCAACCTAACTTAACAACAAACAACTGTTTTTTTCATTCGTATTACAAGTTTTCGGATCGATCGATCCGGCGCTGCCACTCGGCATTTATTTTGGGTGACTGTTCTAGTTCTTGTTGGGTTAATTCTGTTTCTGTTGTATAAGCTAAGTCTTCTCCAGTCAGAACGTTTTCTGCTGCAAATTCCTGGGCGTATGCCAGTTTTTTGAGTAAGTTGGCATCGGGTTCGTTTAATAACATTGCTCGCTGCTGACGCTCTTGATTGCGGGATTCTATCCGGCTATTTTTCCACTGAATCCAAAAGTAGCGAATTAAAGGAATTGCGAGAAATCCGACGCCATAAATCAGGATCATGGGATAAACAGCGCTGACGAAACCGATAAATCCACCTGCGATTAAATTATTAGTTAATAGATTCCCCAAAACTAACGCACCGACAAGATTGACGGCTCCTAACCCTGCTGCGAGCATGATTTTGCCGGAACTGGCGTTGCTGAAACGCCACAGCATTTCTCGCAAATAAGCTGCTACTGGTTCAGAATTTCTCTCGGTGGCTGTGGTTTGCAATTGCGGAAAATGGTAGACTATTTGCCCTTCGGGACTGACTTCGGGGCGGCCGTCAAAACGGGCGAGAGCCGGTAACATATATTCTTCGTATTCTCGGGCGTATCCTTGTCCGAGATTGTCTAGATATGGGGCAATTTGTTCGGCGACGACGGCGCCTCGGCTGTTGCGAATTGCCGTGGCAATATCGCTCCACTTACGCTCTTCTAGATTGTAATTGGGATTGCCGTCTCCAAATAGAAATGAGAAAACTGCTTCCAGAAAACTCATCTCGGGTTTTTGGTCAGTTAAGCGCGATCGCTGCTGGTAGTATGGTTGGTCATGGTTCCAGTAAAATATCCAGATTAAGTCGTTCCAGAAGTAGGGAAAAAAGGAAAAGCCGCCGCCTCTGCCGCCCCCGCCACCACCGTCTCCGCCGCCCCCGTTGTTATTGCTATCGCCGCTGGAGAGTAAAATCGTGATAGCAACAAAAATTAAGAGGATAGAAGCTACCAGCACTATGCCGAAAGATATCCGAATCAGATAAAATAAAATGCGCCAGATTTTTTGCCACCATTCCTGCAACTGCAATCGCAAGAATTTGTTTCGCAAAATATCTCGAAAGTTCTTGGGAAATAGGTAGGCAATGTCGCCGGATTCTGCTACTTGCAGGTTGCCACCTGCTTCGGAGGCGAGGGTTAACAGTTCTCGCTGGGCAAAATTGACATCTAATCCAGCTTTTGCCGCCACGTCTCCAACCGTAACGCGGTAGCCAAGTTGTTCGACGGCTTGCATAATGGTGGGATTCGGAGCCATAGGTTTCTCTCTGTGAAAATTACCCGGTTATTTTTATTATATATTGCGGGAATTCGAGCTGGTTTTGGCGATCGCGTTTCTGATTTTTTTTGAGGCTGCCCTTGACTTTGGGGCCAAATATTGCTAGTGTTTTGCCGAATAACTTTTAAGTATGGGCTGAACTCGGATAACTTAATAAAACTTTGTGATTGAATTTCTTCTCGGCAGGCTATTTGCTTGTTTGCTCTGAGGGTCAAGGAGGGGGGATTATGGGTACAGTTAGTAAGGTACGGTGTGCGATCGCCCGTTGGCGTTAGCAAAGCAATCCGAACGAAAGCCATAGAAAAGGGTCGCCCCTGCACCCTCCAGCATAACTTTTCCCTTCGGCGCGGGTTTTTGTAAGTTTTGTGTAGAGTGCCAGAGATATGTTAAAGAAATCTAGTTTTTTTGCCAGTCTTGCAAGACTTATATAAAATAGATAGAGCTTGCGCGGGTGTTAAACCCAAGGGCGTGTTTTAAGGTTCGCAGGTGCGATCGACTAAACTTTTTAGCGCCCTCAACACAACGGCCCACTACAACAGTGGCGCAATTATTAATAGCAAAACTTTACAGGCTAATTTTTCTGATTAGCCACTAACCAAAGAATCGCATATGCCAAGAACTCAACGCAACGATAACTTTATTGACAAAAGTTTCACGGTAATGGCTGATATCATCCTCAAGATTATGCCAGCCAAAAAGCAGGCGAAGGAAGCTTTTGCTTATTACCGGGATGGTATGTCAGCTCAAGCAGATGGCGAATATGCTGAAGCGCTCGACAATTACCATGAAGCGCTGAAGCTGGAGGAAGATCCTTACGATCGCAGTTATGTCTTGTACAATATGGGGCTGATCCATACTAGCAACGGCGAACACGATAAAGCTTTGGAATATTACAGCGAGGCTTTGGATCTCAATCCGAGAATGCCACAAGCACTAAATAATATTGCTGTAATTTACCACTATCAAGGGGAAAAGGAAAAGGAAGCTGGCAATATTGAAGGCGCGGAAGGGCTGTTTGATAAAGCTGCGGATTATTGGAAGGAGGCGATTCGCTTGGCCCCAAACAATTACATTGAAGTGCAAAATTGGCTGAAGACAACAGGCCGATCGCAAATTGATGTGTATTTTTAACTAGGATGGGCAGGGGGCACGGGGCATAGTTAGTAGTTAATAGTTGGTAGTTAAGCTGTTGTGCATCTAATTTGACAGTCAATTTTTCTACAATTATTGTGGAACGGGCATCTTGCCCGTCTCTGGATTCAATTTAAATGCGTAGCAGTTTAGTCGTTTCTCTAATAACAAATAACAATTCCCTATGCCCAATTCCCAATTCCCCATTCCTCATTCCCCATTCCCCATTCCCCATTCCCAATTTCCCATTACAGATTTTTATGATTGACAGAGAAGAAGTTCGGAAAGTAGCGAATTTAGCGAGATTGGAATTAACGCCGGAAGAAGAAGAGCAGTTTACTGGTCAACTTAACGGTATTTTGGATTATTTCGAGCAGTTGAGTGAACTGGATACGAGTAAGGTACAGCCGACAACGCGGGCGATCGATGTTAGTAATGTAATGCGATCGGACGATTTGCAACCTTTTGCTAAGGGAGAAAGTATTTTGGAGGGAGCTCCCGATCGCGATGGGGAGTTTTTCAAAGTGCCTAAGATTATGTAGGGTTCCCGCTGCGTAGCTAACTGAGGAAAATCACTTGTGGGGCTGGCTCCCATGCCAACCACACAAGCAGATTAAACTAAGTGTGGAACAGGTAATAAGTAAGCCCGGTAGAAGCCACCCCACAAGCAGATTAAACTGATAAAAACCCAAAACAATCTCACTCATAGGGATAAATCTGTAACGTTCATTCTTGGGGTGACAAATAGTCATGTACGTATTAATTGGTGGAGCAGGAATGATGGGGCTGGGTTTAGCCCAGCAGCTATTAAAAGTCGGTCATACGGTTGCCATCATCGATGCCGACCCGCTGGCCTGTCGCTTTGCTCGTGAAAAAATCGGAGTAATGGCATTTGAAGGCAGTGCGGTGAGTACAACGGTTCTTCTGGAAGCGGGAATTAAACAAGCAAACGCAGTCGTTGCAGCACTCAGGGATGATGCACTGAATTTAGCGCTGATCACCCTATCGAGGAGCTATGGCATTTCGCATATTGTGGTGCGAATGCGCGATCGCGAATTCCTGGAAGCCTATCGACTTGCCGGAGCCAGTCACATCATCAGCACTATTGATTTGGCAGTTGCATCAATGGCGAATGCGATTGAATATCCCCAAATCGAGTCGATGATGCACTTTGAACACGGGCAAGTCGAGGTACTAAAGCTGCCAGTTCCAGGCGATTGCAAGGTGGCAGGTAGCACCGTTGCTCAAATTGCTCAAGACCCCCGTTTTCCAACAGGTTCGCTGATTATTGGTTATCAATGCCATGCCTGCGCCAATCTGGAGATTCCAAACGGCAATACTGTTCTTGAAGCAGGTTCTACCATCTTGGTCGTCACCCGTCCAGAGCTAGTTCACCAAATGATTGATTACCTCGGCATTCGCGCTAGTCATCTGCCAACGTTAGAAGTTTCTCATCCAAATCTTTGATGTAAGGATGAACCAGATCCTCTGGGACAATTCGCTTGCGGAGGGCATCGCTAACTGCTCCTTTTTCTGCTAGAAGCAATCGCCGTCGAATCGTATCTAGCCCGCTGCGATCGCCCTGTACTTGCCCGGCCCGATGTTGATTGTAGAGATCGCGCAGCACTCGCTCAGAGTGCGCTACTCGTGCTTGATACGATGCCCATAATTCCTCGTAAACTGCCTTCGGCAACACGCCAGATTTCAGCAAACTATCTAGCTCATCTTGAGCCGCTTTGGAAGCAATCAACTGAATTTGTAACTGCCCTGCTTCCTGCATTACATCAGAAACACGGCTAATTTGTAACCGTTTTACTAGCCAGGGTAAACTTAATCCTTGTCCGACCAAGGAGAATAAAACTGCACCGAAAACCAGCGCAATGATGTTATCTCGTCCTGTCAATCCCAGAGGAATACTAAGCGCCAGTGCCATCGAGAGTGAGCCTTTGATGTTTCCCAGAAACAGAACGTGCTGCCAGCGCAGGGGAATCGGACGATCGAACCACCGCAGCGCCGCTAACAACAGATAAACCGAGAGAATCCGTGCCAGTTGATACGCCAAAATAACGAACAGAATGGATGGCAAAATTCTCCACAGTGTCAGCGGGTTAATCTCAATGCCGATCAGCAGAAAAATAAATGTATTGACCCCAAAACCAGCGTACTCCCAGAAGCTGAGTAGCGTAATTCGATCCGAGGCTGACGTACTGCGAGAAAGCCCCAGATTGCCAAAAATGAGTCCGGCGATCACCACAGCCACCGCACCGGATACCCCCAAAAATTGCCCGATTTGGAATGTTCCTAACGCCAGCGCAACAGTCAGCAAGAGACTACTCAACGGGTCATTTAATCGAACAAATATTGGCAGACTCAAGTAACCTAAGATGACACCCACGAGTCCCCCACCCAAGGCAACCACGAGCAGTTCTTTAAGTCCTCCCACGACGGTAAGAGAACCTGTAGCATAAACAACTAGAATCAAATTGAATGAAACCAGGGCAGCCGCATCATTGAACAGAGTTTCTCCCTCAACAATGGTGGACAATCGAGAAGGCACACGGATCTCTTTAAAAACCGCGATCATTGAGACTGTATCAGTGTTTGCGAGAATGACTCCGATTAGCAACGCCGGAATCCAGTCTAGTCCTAGCCCAAATTTAACCAGAATAGCGATAATTGCTGAGGAAAAGATCGAGCCTGGGCCCGCCAGCAGGGCGATCGGCTTAAAGGTGCTGCGGAGACGGCTGATATCCGTATTGATAGCTGCTTCAAAAATAAGAATGGGTAGAAAAAGATTTAATACTAAAGATGGGTCTAAACCTATTCGACGCGACAATACCTCCGTAATGGGCAAGCCTGCTAACACTAAGCCCGTCACATAGGGAATTCGCAACCGTTGGGTTACGAGTGCCACAACAGTTGCAATCAGCAGCAGAATGATCAAGATGATGACCAATTCAGAAATAACTCCTGCAGTTTGGCTATTTGTAGCAGGATCGCTGCCCAACGGAGGTGCTTGCGCTACAATCGACTCGATCGCCGATATTCCTGTCATAAATTCGTTTTCCTCACAGAAATTGACAGATTAACTACGGTTTTAGTCTACAGGAAACGGTTCACTATGCTGTAGGCGGAACTGCAATTTATGTGGTGTATTTGGATGAATGCCGATGAAGCTGAAACAGGATGTCTGGGTTGGTTGGGCGCTAGGGGCGTTTTTAGAGTGCAATTTTTTTGGTAGAGTTCTGGATAATTTCCCAACCCTTACAAAATGCTAATTCGTCTTAATTGTGCTGGCTTTTCTTTTTTGAACAGTCTCTTCTGAAGCATGGCAGACCCGATCGCGGTTGTCGAATCGGCGAGTAATGGAAGTTGTCGAGCCATCTGTGAGGAATAGGAGAGCGATCGCCCAAAGTCATCAATAGTCAAAATTAGGACTATTTTTGGACGTTCTGATTCGCGGGAATAAATTCCTCGAAGGTAATCGTCCTTTCTTACCTTGAATTTATGTGGCATCACAGACACGCCACGTCAGAATCTCCCAACGTTTAAGGACAGGTTCAGCAATCACGATCTCATTTTCTCTTGCCTCCATGACGATCAAATAATCTCCCTGGTTAAATCTGTCGTTGTAAATTCTTGCTTGTTCTTCTGGCACCAACCATCCTTGAAGTGCGCCATATAGACCGCCAGCAGTTGCAGCAATCCCACTTCCAGCGAAAGTTGCTAAAAGGCTTTCCACCGCTAATGCCTGACCAATACCGGGAATTAGCAGGCTGCTGAGTCCAACAATTAAGGCTAGTGCACCTAGTCGTATGCTGCCGTATATCGCGCCTAATTGTGCGCCTGCTGCTCTTGTGATTACAATTTGCTGCACCCCCAGAGAGTCCAAATCATTATTGTCAGAAGGTTTAGCAATCACTGAAATCTTGTGCATGGGGAAGCCCCTGCTTTTTAGCTCAACAAGCGCCTGCTTTACATTTCGATGATTAGTAAATAGGCCGCTAGCACGTTTGAGATTTTGGGAAGTCATGATAAATATTCAATATTCAACGCTACAAAATTGGTAAATAGTGTGTAAAGCCGCTTTGAATGACCGCATCACAAAAACTGCTTATACCGAATCCGGGTTTGGAGATTCTGTTATTCTTTAGTCGGCGCAGGCAGACTGTGTTTGTATAGAAGCGGTTTTAACCGCCGATCGATCTACTTATACCGAATCCGGGTTTGGAGATTCTGTTATTCTTTAGTCGGCGCAGGCAGACTGTGTTTGTATAGAAGCGGTT
>NZ_JAUBOR010000014.1:0-16517 GCF_036700305.1 Microcoleus sp. Z1_A1 | reverse complement strand
TTAACCGCCGATCGATCTACAGAATGACAAACCAGGATTTAGTATTAATTCAGAGGTGCAAAACGCTTTAGCAAAGCTGACAAAGGAATCATTGGCAGTCCGAATCCGATACAAATTAAGCCTTGGATTGGGTTCAAAGCTTCAGTGTTGAATAACTGATTCATAATGCCCCATTGGCTAAACAGGAATTGGAGAATGAAAATAGCCCCAATGCCGATCGCCACAGCATACCCAACTGATTCATCTTTACCGCGTAGTTTGGCGACGATCGCCGGAACGAAGCGACTGATGCTTAACAGGTAAAAAGCTTCGGCCGCCACCAATGCTTGAATTGCCATCGTCCGGGCTAGAGCTTCATTACCTGTGGTTTGGACGATCCATTCAAACATCCCAAAGATCGCAATCCAGTTAAATACTGAAACTGTCAGAATGCGAGCCGTCAGCCTGCGAGACAGCAGCGGTTCATTTGCCGGTCGAGGTGGATGTTGCATGACATCGGGAGAGGGCGGCTCAAATGCCAACGGTAAGCTCAACGCCACTGAACTGACCATATTCAGCCAGAGAATTTGTACTGGCAAAATGGGTAGCGGGGTTGCCAGAAGTACGGCAATCAAGATGGTCATGGATTCTCCACCATTCACGGGCAGGATGAAGGCGATCGCCCGCAGCAGATTCTTATAAACCGTGCGCCCTTCCTCAACTGCTTTCTCGATCGAAGCAAAGTTGTCGTTTGTCAACAGCATATCCGCTGCTTCTTTTGTAACTTCGGTGCCTGTAATACCCATCGCTATCCCAATGTCAGCTTGCTTCAGGGCGGGAGCATCGTTAACTCCATCTCCAGTCATCGCCACAATCTCGCCCTTAGACTGAAGTGCTTCGACAATGCGGAGCTTTTGCTCTGGTGCGACACGAGCAAACACGCAGCTTTGTTCAACAGCATTGGCGAATTGCTGCTGATTCATTTGAGCGAGTTCTTGACCGGTAAAAACGGGAGCCTCTTGGGTTTGATTTAGTCCCATTTGGTGCGCGATCGCTGCTGCTGTTTTGGCATGATCGCCCGTAATCATCTTGACCTGAATTCCTGCAGATCGACAGGCTTGAATCGCTTGAATGGCTTCGGGGCGAGGCGGGTCGATCATGCCTTGCAACCCCAGAAAAGTTAACCCTTGCTCAATATCAGAATGGTCAATTGAAGATTGAGAAGCGGGTACAACTTTCTTGGCAAGTGCCAGAACTCGTAACCCTTTTTTCGCCATTCTGTCCACAGTTTCCTCGATCGGCGCGGCGTTGAGGGATCTCGCCTCTCCCTCTTCATCGAGCATCTGGTGACACCGCTTGAGAATTGCCTCGATCGAACCCTTGACATAAATCAACCGTTCTGGACGATCGTCATGTAAGGTTGCCATGTATTGAAACTGAGATTCAAACGGCAGTGTATCGAGCCTGGATAGCGATTCCTCCAGTTTCTCAGTAATTAACCCCGCTTTTTGGGCTACCGCAACCAGCGCCCCTTCCGTTGGACTACCGACTACAGTCCAGTTTCCATCTTGCACTTCTAGATGCGAATCGTTGCACAAAAGTCCTGCTTGCAGGCATTCATATAAGGCAGGTGCATTGGTTAAGTCAACGGAATGTCCATTTACAGAAATTTCCCCGTCTGGTGCATATCCTCCACCGCTAACCCGATATCGCTTTCCACCGGCATCGATCTCTTGAACAGTCATTTGATTCTCAGTCAAGGTTCCGGTTTTGTCAGAACAAATCACGGTGGTGCTCCCCAGCGTCTCAATTGCCGGAAGTTTGCGAATAATGGCGTGCTGCTTTGCCATCCGGGAAACCCCGATCGCCAGTGTCACCGTTAAAATCGCGGGTAAGCCTTCAGGAATTGCGCTGACGGCAAGCGCCACAGATGCCTTGAACACCTCAACCCAAGAAAATCTCTGGGCAATGCCTGCTGCAAAGGTGAAGGCAGCCAAAGCTAAAATGACATAGAGCAAGGTTTTGCTAAATTTGTCAATTTTGCGACTCAGTGGGGTTTCCAGTGTGGTACTTTGCTGCATGAGTTGGGAAATGTGTCCCGTCTCGGTCATGTCACCAATGCTGACGACGAGTCCGCGTCCTTGTCCAAACGTTACCAGGCTTCCTGTATACGCCATGTTCGTGCGATCGGCCAGTGCAGTGTCTGCCTCTAGCGCCTGGGATTGCTTCTGAACCGGGACAGATTCTCCCGTTAATCCTGACTCATCCACCTGTAAGTCACGGACTTCGATCAGCCGCAGATCCGCAGACACTTTATCCCCAGAAGACAGCAAGACGAGATCGCCAGGAACCAGTTCGCTGGAGGAAACCACTTGCTTTTGACCGTTGCGGAGAATGGTTGCCTCAGTTGCAACAGATTTTGCTAAAGCGGCGATCGCATTCTCTGCCTTTGACTCTTGAACGAAACCAATGGTGGCGTTCGTCAGAGCAACCCCCAAAATTACCCCTGAATCAATCCACTCTTTCAGAAATGCTGTTACTATCCCAGCAGCTAACAAAATGTAGATTAGTGGCTGATTCAGTTGCTGAAAAAATCGCAACCAGGCACTTTGCGGCTTCTGAGCCGTTAGTTGATTGGGGCCGAGGATTTCGCGCCGTTCGGCTGACACGTCGGAAGATAGACCTATTTCCAGGTCAGTCTCTAAAATCCGAGCCACTTTCTCGACAGAAATGTGATGCCAAGAGTGTTCTACTAATTTTTCTACATTGGTTGCAGTCATAACGTTTCTTGTCAAGCCAACTGCTTATCTGTTATTTCGTCTTGTTTCTAGCGTCATTGATGAAAGTGAGGGAAAAGTGAGCGACTGATTTCTGTTACTCACATTTGGATCACATTTGCTCCCTATACTTAGGCAGAGAACCGATTAAGATAACTTATAAACTTGCCAACCTTAGTTCACTCGATTTGATTTATTGTTACCTTTTATTAAAAGGGTTGTAAAAAGCATTACTTTTGATGGATGAACTATGGTACATTTACTTATACGAGTTCTCAAAAAAGTGAGGTATGCCCTATGCCCACGGAGGCCTATGCCCATGAGTACCTCATAGGAGAGCTCGAAAGGCTATATTGAGTTCAAATCCTCAAAGACTTCATGCTGAGGTTTATCGGCAAAATTGCGTTTCACAACAAACAAAACAAACAAACAAAGAATATGCAATTATTAAAGCTATTGGTGCAAGGAATCAGCGTCAGCACTGTTGCTATTTTGGGTTTAGGTGCTTGCACCTCCCCCAATACTCCACAGACAACTGTTCCATCTACTTCTGCTCCCACAACTGCCACTGGAAATACGACTGTTCCAACCACTCCAGCGCCTGCAACCACGACCGCACAGACGCCTCAAAATCAAGACATTGACGATATTGCCGATCGCGTAGAAGATGCCTTGGACTCCGATACCACCCTCAAGCCGTTCGATTTGGACGCAGACGATCGGGATAATTCGATTGTGTTAACAGGGCGCGTTCAAACGGCCGAACAAAAAGCATTGGCAGAACAAATTGCTCGGCAAACTGCAGCGAATGTTTCCATCACTAACGAAATCGTTACTCAGTAGTTATTAATCCTCAAGCGGCAAGAGTATGGGACGCTTCTTGGTGCTTGAGGAATTGCTCGATCCCAGCCAGGAAACCTATGGATTTGGCAACCTTATTTGACTGGATGCGATCGCAAAAATAAATAGGACGGGCTATCCGGCCCGTCCCACAAAAAAAAATAACTCTTGTGGGATGGGCCGGATAGCCCGTCCCATCAATTGATGAAAAGGATTTTTGCAAGAGGTCTACTGGATACGATCGCAATATTGAAACACTAAACTTATTCAACAATTTCGTAACGGACTAACTGGCGAACATTTTGACGTGATAACTGGAGTTCTTGCGCGATCGCTGCCTCTATCTGGGTTGCGTCAGTCATTGGCAATTCTAATTCCAATCGCTTCAAAATGGGTTCTGCTGTTTCTACCGCAACCTGGGTGGTTCCTTGTTTTCGGTTAATCACCGCGTTGATCAGCAATATATTGACAGACACCGTTGCTTTAAGCTGGGTATCTGCCTGAAGTTTATTCTTTACTATCTGGGGTTGTTGTAATTCTTGAGCCATTAGGAAACTAGAGCAAACCCAAAACGCGATCGCCACAAACGGCAATGGCAACCAAAACTCTGCGCCTGATGCTTTTAGCCAACGTTTAGTAACCTGCCACATAAATTTTTTACCCCACCCCAACCCTCCCCTTATCAAGGGGAGGGAGTAAGAAATTCACCAATGATTTAGGATTGCTATATTTGCACTTTAGTGGAGTTAGCGGTCTCCTGAAATCCTACTCAAGGACGATGCGTCAAATGTTTCAGTTCGATAGGCCCAATTAAAGAAAAATATGAGAATCTTACTTGTGGAGGACGACCCAAAGCAACTGATGCCGCTTCAAACAGTGCTGTCTCAAGCAGGACATAGCGTGGATGGGGTAAAAGATGGACAGACGGCACAGTGGCTGTTATCAGAAAAAGAATATGATTTGTTGATTTTGGACTGGATGTTGCCACATATCAGTGGGGTAAATCTCTGTCGTCAATATCGATCGGCAGGGAAAACAGCGCCGATTTTGATGATCACCGCAAGAGACACCACGCCGGAAAAAGTGACCGGGTTAGACGCAGGTGCAGATGATTACCTGGTGAAACCGATCGACTTGGTTGAATTCATGGCACGAGTGCGGGCCTTAAGACGGCGATCGCCCCTTTGGCAAGGAGATACGCTCAGCCTTGAGGATCTACACCTCCACCTCGATACTCTTACTGTTGAGCGACAAGGTGCAACCGTTTCCCTCTCCAGTCGCGAGTTTCAGTTGTTGGAGTATTTTATGCGTCATCCCCGGCAAGTTTTGACTCGGAATCAGATTGAACAAGGTGTGTGGGAATGGGGGACTGAACCAGAGAGCAATGCGATCACTGTTCTAATTCGCAAACTCCGCCAACGCTTGCAGGCTGTAGGATCGGCAGACTGGATTGAGAGCATTTACGGTATGGGTTATCGCCTCGCTTCCCCTCTCAAGTAAAGATCGTAAAGGCAAGCCGTGTTCAATGAAAGTCGTCGCAATTTGGCTCGTTGGTTCACCCTCTCAATGGGAAGCATTCTCGTGCTGTTTGCTGGGGCGATTTATCAGATTGAGGTAAAAGATAAACTAGAGGCGCTCGATCGACTGCTGTATGACAAAACTAGAGTCATGGCTGCCAGCGTACATTATGAAGTTCGCCAAAACCAGAACCAGGTCGATCTGAATCATGTTTCCTTGTTAGGCAGTGGTTCCCATCCCCTTGCTGAAGATCTGATTTACGTGCGCTGGTATAACGCACAAGGGCGGTTAGTTCGTTTTTTTGGGAATTCTCCTCCCCAGCAGTTAAATACGCCTTTTGGTTATCTCACAGTTCGATCGACCGATCCACTTTTGGGAAAAGGAATCTGGCTGCGTCAGGTGACATTACCCGTTGAAGGTAGAACAGGGGTACTCGGTTATCTTCAGGTTGCAACTCCCCTGACAGAAACTCAAAACAGGCTCACTGAGCTTCAGATTGTGCTAACTCTCGCTGTCCCGCTGACACTGGGCTTAATTGCCCTCACAGGTTGGTTTCTCAGTGGGCTGGCCATGCAACCGATTCGGCAAGCCTATCAGCAGCTTCAGCGCTTTACAGCCGATGCCTCTCACGAGTTGCGATCGCCCCTGTCTGCCATTCTCACTAATGCCCAGCTTGGGTTGCTGATCGCGGCTGATGATACACGTTACCATCCTCCCTTAGAAAACATTGTAGATAGCGCAAAATCCATGGGAGCCTTGGTGAATAATTTACTGCTGTTGGCTCGTCATCAGGGGCGACTTGCGCCGGAATCGCTCAAGTTAATCAATCTCAACGAGTTGCTGAGCAATTTAGCAACCCAGTTTCTCGCACTTGCAGAAGTCCAAAATATCAAACTAACCTGCGAATCACCGGCACAACGGATTGAATTATTGGCCGATCCTGATTTGCTGCGGCAAGTAGTCGAAAACTTGCTTTACAATGCCTGTAAATATACTCCTGTTGGCGGAACTGTAAAGATACGCTTAGTTCTTCATTCCCATTTGGCAGTCATTCAGATCATCGATACGGGAATCGGTATTCCAGAAGTGGACTTACCCTATATTTTCGATCGCTTCTATCGAGTAGACACCGATCGCTCGCAGGATAGTGGAGGCTTTGGGCTGGGGTTGGCGATCGTCGAACAAATTGTCAAGGCACACAGCGGACAAATACAGGTGACGAGTGAAGTGGGCAAAGGCTCAACTTTCCAGGTTGAACTGCCGCTCAAACCTTATCACTAAGCCGCCTCAAACGAGAGAGAAGGTGCACTCTGCTTTAGACGTAACTGCAATGTATGTGGTGTATTTGGATGAATGCCGATGAAGTTTAAACATGATTTCTGGGTTGGTTGGGCGCTAGGGGCGATCGTCCTGAGCTCTTGCTGGGACCAAACTACCTCACCAAGACAACAACCCGATATAAAACGTGAAATTTCACTGAAAGCAGTCCCGTTAGATAAAACAAAAGTTGTGATGGGACAAACCGTATATGTCCCTATTTACTCACATATTTATCACTACAATAGCAAGGATCAAGTCATGAATTTGTCAGCCACCCTCAGTATCCGCAATACGGATCTGACAAATTCGATTATTATTACTTCGGTGCGTTACTACGATAGCGATGGGAAATTGATTAGGCACGACATTAAGAGTCCAGTAGAACTCAAGCCCCTTGCTTCCACAGACTTTTTTATTGCAGCAGATGATACAAGTGGAGGCTCAGGTGCAAACTTTATTGTGGAGTGGGTTGCAGAAAAAACGGTTTACGATCCTGTCATTGAAGCTGTCATGATTAGTACCTCATCTTCTCAGGGTATTTCATTTATCAGTCCCGCTAAAGTTCTCAAGCAACACAAGATGCAGAAGTGATTTTAGAGGATTAAATTATTGCTTTATAAGGTAGGTTTAGACTCTTATAATGGGAGCATCTCATATTTGTAAAAACACTTATTCTGGTTTCTTCCTTCTTCATTCTGACTTGTTTCCTACTGGATCCTGACTCCTAATTCCAATTTCTAGCTTAGGAATGAGAATTAAATAACTTCCACAATAATAATTAAAATTGTAAGTTATTTAATTCGCGATCCTTAGCTGCACAAGCGAGATTATCCCATTTTTAATTTTTAACTTTGTATATCGCTATTTATTGCAAAATAAAACGATAGCATTAATGTGGAGACTACCCAACTGTTTTCTGTTAAGATTAGAGAGCTTGAGGGTGAATACTAAAAATATAAATGAGGACTTAGGGTATGCAAAAGCGACAATTGGGGACATCACAAATTCAGATTACCCCGATAATTATGGGGACTTGGCAAGCTGGGAAGCGGATGTGGGTGGGAATTGAGGATGCTGAAACTGTCAAAGCAATGCGCGCGGCTTTTGAGGCAGGTATTACCACCTTTGATACGGCTGAGGTTTACGGAGAAGGGCATTCGGAACAAATTATCGGTCAAGCACTTTCAGATGTGCGATCGCAAGTAGTTTATGCTAGCAAAGTTTTCGCCAACCACCTGAAACCCGATTTGTTAATCGAAGCGTGCGATCGATCCCTAAAAAACCTCAACACCGATTATATCGACCTTTACCAAATCCACTGGCCCGCTGGCAGTTGGAATTCCGAGTTAGTGCCAATTGCAGAAACAATGGACGCCCTGAATAAGTTAAAAGAACAGGGAAAAATTCGGGCGATCGGCGTTTCCAACTTCTCCCGCGCCCAAATAGAAGAAGCCGCCCAATACGGACGCATCGACAGCCTGCAACCGCCCTATTCTCTGTTTTGGCGCTGGGTAGAAAAAGATGTTATGTCCTATTGTGTTGACAATCATATCTCAATTATTGCTTATTCATCTCTAGCTCAAGGAATATTGACAGGTAAATTCGGGCCAGAACACAAGTTTGAAGAAGGCGACCACCGCGCCAAAAATAAGCTGTTCATCAAAGAAAATTACGACCGAGTGCAAACAGCATTAAATCAACTCAGGCCAATTGCCGATCGCCACCAGACAAGCTTGGGCAACTTAGCTTTAGCTTGGTTGATTTCCCAGCCACAAACAAATGCAATTGTCGGCGCGCGCGACGGGGAACAAGCAGCCGAAAATGCTAAAGCTGCTGAGGTAAAATTGAGTGAAGAGGAATTAAAAGAAATTGACGCGATCGGGCGAACAGTCACCGATCGTTTAGACGACAACCCCGTCATGTGGAATTTCTAAAACAGAACTGACGCAACTGGCATATATAGTAAGGTACCCCGGAACTCACGCCCAGATCACCATTCTCGCTTAACGGGCTAGAAGCCCATTCCACAAAGAGTGAATTTCTTGTGGAATGGGCTTCTAGCCCGTTCCTAAAAAGCTAATGAGGTATAATATCTACTGCGCTGTGGAAATATTCAAAAAGTTAAAATCAAAAATCAAAAATCCGCAATCTAAAATCGAATGAGTTACTGCCTAAACCCCAACTGTTCCAAGCCGCAAAATCCCCCCGCAGTCAAATTATGCAAACATTGCCGTTCAAAACTGCTGCTGCGCGATCGCTACCGGGCGATAAAGGCGATCGGACAAGGCGGTTTTGGTAGAACATTCCTCGCCGTTGACGAAGACAAACCCTCAAAACCTCGCTGCGTCATCAAACAATTTTTACCTGCAGAAACCCCACTCATCCCATCAGCAAGCAATCGCAACAGCAAAAAAGCCGCCGAACTTTTTGAACAAGAAGCAATGCGATTAGACGAGTTGGGAAAACACCCTCAAATTCCCGAACTATTAGCCTATTCTATCCAAGACAGCAGACAATATGTAGTCCAAGAATTTATCGACGGGCAAAATTTAGCACAAATTGTAGAAACAGAAGGCAGATTTACAGAAAATCAAATTCAAGACTTACTCAATAGCCTATTACCCGTCCTTCACTTCATCCATTCCCACAACGTTATTCACCGAGACATCAAACCCGGAAACATCATTCGCCGCGCCGACAAACAATTAGTCTTAGTAGACTTTGGCGCTGCCAAAATTGCTACAGGTACAGCATTACTCAAAACAGGAACCAGCATCGGCAGCCCCGAATACATCGCCCCCGAACAAGCTAGAGGCAAAGCATTTTTTACCAGCGATTTGTACAGTTTAGGCGTAACTTGTTTGTACTTGCTAACTCAAGTTTCCCCTTTTGACCTGTTTGATCCTGGTGAAGATTCCTGGATATGGCGACAGTATTTGGCTAACAACCCCGTGAGTGAACAACTCGGAAAAATTTTAGACAAAATGATTGCCAATGCTACCAACCGCCGCTATCAAACGGCTGTTGAAGTATTAAAAGAAATTAATCCCCAAGTTGCGATCGATCTAGCAATTCCTAAAACAAGTTCCAAGTTAGTTAAACCAGGAAAAACTCCCGCCCAGCCCCAACAGCAAACCTATAGCTGGCAATGTATTCACACCCTAACAGGCCACAAAAACTTAATTTACTCTGTGGCTTTCAGCCCCAACGGAGAAGTTGTAGCCAGCGGCAGCGATGACAAAACAATCAAGCTGTGGGGAGTTGAAGACGGGCAAGAAATTGTCACCCTCACAGGACACGCTAACTCAGTTTATACAGTAGCTTTCAGCCCTGACGGAAAGATGCTAGCCAGCAGCAGCCACGACAAAACTGTCAAACTTTGGCGGATGAAAGATGGGCAAGAAATTCGCACGTTTGTGGGTCACACTAACTCAGTTTACAGCGCAGCTTTCAGTCCCGATGGCGAAATTATTGCTAGCAGCAGTTGGGACAAAACAATCAAGATTTGGCGCGTCAAAGACGGGCAAGAAATTCGCACCCTTGCGGGTCACACCAACTTAGTTTATTTGGTTGCTTTTAGCCCGGATGGCGAAACTATTGCTAGTTGCAGTTGGGACAGAACCGTCAAAATTTGGCGAGTTAAAGATGGGAAGCTAATTCGCACACTTACAGGTCATACAGACTCCGTTCGCTGCATAGCTTTTAGTCCAAATGGAGAGTTTTTGGCTAGCGGTAGCCATGACAATACTATTAAAATTTGGTGGGTCAAAGATTGGCAAGAAGTTTTAACTATCACAGGACATTCTTGGTATGTTGATTCTATTGCTTTTAGTCCCGATGGCGAGATTCTGGCTAGCAGCAGCAATCAAACTATTAAAATTTGGCGAGTGAAAGACGGTCAAGAAATTTGTAATATTGCGGGTCACAATAACTCTGTCTATTCGGTTAATTTTAGCCCAGAAGGAGAGTTTATGGCTAGCGGCAGTAGTGACAAAAGTATTAAGATTTGGCAGAATACCATGTTTGTTTAATTACCCGCAATCAAAATTGTTTGTAGTCGGTGGGCGGGGGCAGGTTTATGATAATTGTGGGTTTTAGGCGATTATTGTTGGTGAACCTGCCCCTACAGGAATTATGGTCAATTCACCGGACACGATATGATTCAACCGTTCTCCCTTTCAATTTTTTGCCGCAACTCCCGAATGACTGTACTTGTAGGGCGATCGCGCGACATTTGCCAGCATTCCTCGACAATTTCTGATACATTAAAATTGGGAAAATAACGGCTAACTGAATTTTCGACATATCGATCGTTTTGCAAGTCGTAAATTCTGAGCTTATTTTTCTTAAACAGCCACACTTCAGGCACTTGATAAGGCAAGTAATCATCTAAATCCGTGTAGCTAGTTACGTCTACTTCGATTACTAGATCCGGCGGCGGTTCAACACCCCAAGCAATCCGATCTTTACCAATAATTGTCGCACAACTATCGATATAAAAACAATAATCTGGTTCAATTCCTCTTACCTCCGGCAAATCCATCGTAATTGGTGTAAAAGCTTCATAATCTCGCCCCAAGTAATCTAGGAAAACCATTGCCACCATTGCAATAATATGAGATTGTTTTCCGTGTACTGGTAAAGGGGACATTAATAAAATCTCTCCTGGTCGATATTTGATGCGCGGAATTGAACGATCGCCCAATTGTGCTACAAGTGATTGGTAATCCTGCCAGTTTGCGGGAAATTTTATAAGTGTTCCTGGGGGCAAATGAATTTTTTCTGGCGTGACAACTGCAAACATAAAACTTATACCTCCTGACTGAGGATGTGTGTTTTAAACAACTAAAAGCTATTATCAATCTATCTGCTTCACCACCTCCCAGGCCAACCCTAGCACCTCTGCAATTTGCTCATCCTTCAATCCCAACTGTCGTAATTTACCAACCATTTCAATTTTAACTTGATTCGTGCCATCCTGGTAGTCGGGAGTCGGAGGCTGACTTTTATCTGGGGTAGGAGTGGGTAGTTCTGAGCAGCCATTGATATAATTAATTGTATTGCTATCACCAAAATTAGTAGTGTTGCGATCGCCAAAATTTATATTCAGATTTAATTTCCGTTCTAGAACAGATTCCAGATTCCCTTTATCAACTGGTTCATCAAAAGCATTAGATAGCATTTGCAAAAGCTCGTAACCTACATCCTTAGCATGACCCGCCGTACACCCGTAAGTATCTGCAATATCAGAATACTTTTGTCGATTGAGTATTCCCTTGATAATTTTACGCTGCAAGTCATTTAGATGTTTGCCTGTCTTCGCACTGAGCACTTTATCTACAAATTGCAAGATATGGGCAGTGTCCATCAGTAGGGGGGTCGGAGAACTATAGTTAGTATACCCGACTTTATCCGTCTTTATCCGTCTTTATCCGCCTTGCATAGCGATTTTAGAAAGACCCGTCTTTTTCCGTCTTTTTTCGCTTTGCAGTTTTGAGCGATCGGTTTAAGATACGGAAGAGCAAAAAAGCAGCTTCGTTAGAAGATTGGAGACATATCATGAGCTTCGTGTACAGAGACATAACTGGGACTGGTACGGAAAGTGGGCAGTACGAGGTCTTGGTTAATGGAAGTGAAGTAGGCATTATTATTCGACAAGGCAGTTCGTGGCTAGTAGCTAAACCTAATAGTAATAACTACGAGAGTCAAACATTCCTCAACAAACAAGAGGCTGCCCAACATCTAGCAGACTTGGCTGAACTTAGTCGGGTCGAAGATGAAACTATTATGATTTATAAGGCACAAGAAGAAAATGAAATTGATAGGATTTATGTGGAACGAGAAGGAGTAGCTCATATGGAATGGTTGCTCTCCGAATTTGGAGAAGATGTATTTCCCGATCGTGATTAATTCATTGGCTGATTTTCAGTTTTCTGGCGATCGCACTTGCTTTTTTTACTGATAGGCGATCGCCCCTTACTTTTCTTATGGATAGGCGATCGATAAGGAGTGGGGATGCGATCGCACCTTTCTTTACCAAAAATCTAATTTTAAACAGAAGTACGATCGCCCTTCCTCCACCTCTTCAACAACTCCGGCGTCACCAACCCTTGCGGAAAAAATATCGTCCCCAAAACAATCAGCAATCCAAAAATAATTAACCGCCCATCCCGCAGAAATTGCGCCAACCAAATCGGCAATCCCTGAATAGTCGCCATCCCCCTCAAAACCTCCGGTAAAGCAGTAAACACCATCCCACCCAAAACTGCTCCCAGAAACGTTCTGCTACCACCAATCAACACAGAAGTCAAGTAAATAATACTAGCATCAAAAGTCCCTTGACGCGCGTTCCAAGTATTCAAAAAATGGGCACTAACTGCACCCACAACCCCAGCTAAAACAGCACCTAACGTGAAAGCCAAAACCTTATAAAAAGTTGGGTTAATGCCGATCGCATCAGCCGCCAACTCATCAGCCCGAATCGCCGCAAAAGCCCGCCCCACCCGAATCCGTTCCAGCCGATAGACAATCGCCATACTTACCAACAGCAAAGGTAGTACAATCCACAAATACTCGATCGGCGTCCCAAACGGTTGCGGAATCCCAAAAATGCCCACAGCCCCGCCAGTGATATCCAGATTCAGCGATAAAACCCGCAAAATTTCCACAAAAGCAATAGTTGCGATCGCCAAATAAATCCCACTCAACCGCAGCGCCGGAATTCCCACCAAAATCCCCAGCAACCCCGAAACAACCCCTGCAATTATCATCTCCACCAACAGCAATGGTAGAGGAAACAAACCCCCTGTCGGCTTAAACACCGTCGTAGACAAAATCGCCGCAATATACCCACCCAACGCATAAAAACCAGGGCTAGCCAAAGACAACTGTCCAGTCATTAAAGGCAAATATAGCGACATTCCCAACATTGCACCCAACAACATCGAGACAATCAAAAACCCGTAAGTAGTAAAAAATGCAGCCATGATTTTATTTTAAATAATAAAAATACTTAAATACCAACTTCATCTCAAATCCAGTCCCCTCATAATAATTCATTTCTCTCTTCTCTTTCTCTGCGTTCTCTGCGTCCTCTGCGGTTAAATCATTCCGATATAATTAGTTTCTTTAGGGGGCAATCCCCCGTGGCCGTTGGTGCGTGCGAAGCGTCGAACCATCGCCCCAATTTTAATCACCTAATTATCTCTTTTACACCTTTTGAATCAAACGCCGACCAAACAAACCCTGCGGTCTAACCAATAGCATAATAAACAATATGGCAAAAGCAACAGCATCCTTATAAGCCGAAAAATCTCCCGGCACAAAAGCCTCCACCAAACCAATGATAAACCCACCCAAAACTGCCCCAGGAATACTCCCCAACCCACCCAGCACAATCACCGCCAAACCCTTCAAACCAAAAGCAATACCAAAATACGGCCCAGCAATACTCACACTCGAACCCACCAAACTTCCCGCCAAACCAGCCAGAAAACTGCTCACAAAAAACGTCAAAACAATGTATCTATCAGTATCAATACCCAACAGACTAGAAGTAGTAGCATCTTCAGCCACAGCCTGCATTGCTTTGCCAAATTTAGTAAAATTTATTAAGTAAGTTAAGACAGCCACAATCGCAACTGATACCGCAAAAATTACTATTTGAACAGTCCGAATCGGAATTGGTTTATCCGCCGTCCCAAAGTTAATGGCAGCGGGCAAATAGCCGTAAGTGTTAGCAGGAAAAGTGTAAATTTCCGCCCCTACAAGATATTGGATAAGATTGGCGATCGCAACTGCCACACCCAAACTAGAAACCACCGTCAGCAGAGGATCAGAGAGTCGGCGGCGCAAAGGTAAAAAAGCAATTCGTTCAACAATTACTCCTACCAAACCAGCCATGACACTTCCCAAAATTAACGCCACAGCAAAAGGCAACTGCAGGGGAATTCGAGCATTAGCCCACAACCCATTAAAACCGAAAGTACCTCCCATCAGCGCATAGGTGAAATAAGCACCCAAAGTAAATACTGCACCGTGAGCAAAATTAATAATTCCCAGAATAGAAAACACCAGCGTGTATCCCAAGGCAAAAATAGCATACACGCTGCCGATCGACAAACCATTCAAAAATTGTTGCAAAAACAGAGTTAAGTCCATCACCAGTTAGAGATTCGGCATCAACATTAAATCATTCAAAAACAAACAGCATACAATTTTTACTCTGATTTCTGACTTCCCCCCAAAGGGGCAGCGGGGTTGACCTCAGACTCACACTCAATAACTCATCCGTGTATCCGTGTTAGAATCCGTGTAGTGCCTTCATTTCAAAAATTCAAACTTACCATTATTTCCATCAGCATCCATTTTTATCTGTGCCACATAAAACTCTTTCTGATTAATCTCACCTTCAGGCGTAAAAGAAATTTCCCCCAAAGGCGTATCGTACTGGCCACCCAACAACTGCTGATTCAAATTTGTACGCAACTCTGCCAATGGCTTTTCGCTAACCTTAGACTTAGCATTAATTGCCTTTAATGACTCAACAAAAACTTGTACACCAGTAAAAGCTTGAGCGCTAAACTGAGGCGGTTCTTTCTTGAATTGGGCGCGATAAGCATCACGAAAAGCCTTATTAATCTCATTCTGATATTCCGGGCTGTAGGCTTGGGCAATCAAAACCCCATCGCAAAGAGCCTTGCAAACAGGAAATACATTAGAAGTATTCAGACCGTTGCCCCCAATGATAACGCCTTTGTAACCCAACTCCCGCAATTGCTTAATTAAATTGCCTCCATCCGCGGCCAACCCAGAAATAATGATTAAATCCGGCTTGACATTTATCCCATTAGTGGCTTGAGATTGGAAATCTGTATCAGTAGTCAAGAATTTTTGGACTGTTGCCAATTCCAGTCCCATATCTTTAACCGTTGTCTGAAAAGTTTCAGTCTCAGATTTGCTAAAAGCATCATTCTGAGCAAAAAACACGGCTACTTTCTTAATATTGGGATTTTGCTTGAGGGCGGCTTTAACTGCATTTGGTGCTACCACGGCCACAGGCGCAGAGACTCGGGCCACATAATCGCCAATCTGGGGAATGCCTTTAGCCGTGTTGGAGGGGCCGAGTACGGGAACTTTTGCTCGATCGGCGATCGGAGCGGCACTAAAAGCTTGCTGTGACAGAGTTGGGCCCACAATACCAACCACCTGATCCTGATTGATCAGAGTATTGAAAGCATTGATCGTCCCTTGTTCGTCTCCACCGGTATCTTGGAACACCAGTCTAATCGGCGTCCCATCCACACCGCCCTTATCGTTGAAATACTTCTCAGCAATTTTCGCGCCAGCCACCTGTTCCTGACCCAGTAAAGCCACATTGCTAGTTTGCGCCACCCCAATACCTATAGATATAGTGTTGGAACTCCCCCCAGGCGAACCCTCTGGGGAAGCACCGGGAGATGGCGAAGTCGCCGGAGATACTGTAGTAGAGGTTTGGGGAGTGTTCGTCTGACTGCAAGAAGCCAGCAGCAGTGAAGCGCAGGTAATGAATAAGCCACTAGGGCGGGCTGTAGGTTTTTTCATAAGCGGGCGATCGAACATCTATATATAAAACAGCTACACGTAGAGATATTCTACCCATGCGCGGTAGATACTCCCCTCAAAAGTCCAATCTTGCCCAAAAAAAAGACCCCTTCCCGGAAAAAGGAGTCAGCCAGCGGAGGCAGGATCGGAAATCAGTAGCTCAAACCCTTGGTGTGTATAGTTTCCAAAAAAAGTCAAAAATATTTTCACAAAACGCTTGACAACTCTGGGGAGAGTTGATACATTAATAAAGCGCCAGAAGGGAAGCGGTTCAAACAACCGCGAACTAAAGGTAAAAAACTGAACCTAGAAAAAAGAATAGTTTGAAAGCTTAAAGCAATATTAACCTCGTCAAAAAATTAAGATTGAGAGTAAAGGCATCGCTGATACTCAATATCGCAAACAACGAGAAAAAAGTCAAGGGAAAAAAGCCAGCCTTTGTGCTGAGTAGAAAGAACTTGACCTAAGCCAAAAAAAACAATCCAACACGGAGAGTTTGAT
>NZ_JAUBOR010000013.1:53401-158446 GCF_036700305.1 Microcoleus sp. Z1_A1 | reverse complement strand
TTTGCCCAAAAATAGCTCAAAACCTCTGCCCTAGTATTTTTGGGTATTTATACTCATTGCAAAAGTGACACGCTCCCAATAAATACCTCCTCAAGAAATTCTTTAACAACCATGTAAAACCTGAGTTTACGTGGATTAAAGAGGCAGGTATTTGCCAAAAAATTACCCAGTATGCGTTTGATAACCTTGGGGATTCTTTCTCTAGATTCTTCTCAAAAAAAGGTGGCTATCCCAAATTCAAGAAGAAGGGGCATCACGATTCTTTCACTATTGATGCGAGTGGTAAGCCTATCCCTGTGGGCGGTACATCTATAAAGTTGCCGACAATCGGCTGGGTAAAAACTCACGAGGGATTGCCTCATACAACTTGCAAGTCAATTACCATTTCGCGCACTGCCGATAGTTGGTTTATCGCATTTGCCTACGAACAACATCATGAACCTACAATCAAAAGTCATGATGTTGTAGGAGTTGATTTGGGAGTCAAAGAGTTAGCTACACTTTCAACTGGCGTAGTATTTCCGAACCCAAAGCACTACAAAGCACATCTCGCAAAACTCAAGAGGTTGTCAAGGGTTCTTGCCAGAAAAGTCAAGGGTTCCGAGAATAGATACAAAGCCAAAATTCAATTAGCAAAGCATCACGCTAAGGTAGCAAATCTTAGAAAAAATACTCGGCATCAAATCACTACTTACTTATGCAAAAACCACGCAAAAATAGTAGTAGAAAATTTGAACGTTTCCGGGATGTTGGCAAATTATAAACTAGCTCAAGTAATAGCTGATTGTGGATTCCATGAATTCAAACGCCAGTTAGAGTACAAGGCTAAAAAGTTTGGCTGTGAAATAATCGTTGCCGACCGATGGTTCCCGTCGAGCAAGACCTGTTCAAACTGTGGACACATCCAAGATATGCCACTCAAAGAAAGGACTTATAACTGTGGAAGTTGTGGTCATTCGATGGACAGAGATTTAAACGCAGCAATTATGTTATCGCGGTTGGCTAAACCGTGAAAGCTTACTGAGGGATAACCGCTCCCATGCTCCCGATGAAGTAAGAAGCAAATGTCTAGACTTGTCTAGTATTTGTGTAGCAGAAATAGAAATTTTCCCAATCTCCTCATCTCCCGCTCTCCCGCTCTTCCGCTCCTCATCTCCTCATCTTTCAATCTCCCCCTTTCCGCATCTCCCCATCTCCCGCTATCCTCATCTCCCGCTATCCTCATCTCCCGCTATCCTCATCTCCCGCTATCCTCATCTCCCGCTATCCCCCTCGCGGAGAGAAGATCCGCCGGATTTGGTATAAAGGGCTTCAATTATTTTGGTTCGTACTGAGCCTTTTTTCTCTTGACAAGTAGATACACTTGTATATGCCTGCGGAAGGAACTTTTGCAGACATCTCGCCATCTCTATCCCTAAGTAAGTTATTTCCTAGGACAGATGGTAATTTTGTCAAATCATTGTTACCTTTTGTAATATATACTAAAGCCAGATGGGAAATCGGGCATCCCGAAACCAACGGTCGATCGCTGAAACAACTTACAAATCTGGTTAATCCAGGTGTTCAGTTTTAAGTCACCTTTACTTACAGAGGAGTCAAAGTCATGAGCCAACCAGCAGAATTGTCTTTGGAACAGCAATTTAGCCTGTGTTCCTTCAAAACACAGGTAAGTGACATGAGCCGCGAACAAGCTCAGGAGTTTTTGGTCAAGCTTTACGAGCAAATGATGCTACGAGAAACCATGTACCGCCATTTTCTGAAACACCACTGGGGTTTAGAACCTAACCCAGGTGTTGAGTAGCCAAGAGTCGCAGTCGGCGACCTCCGTCTCTTACTCTGTTCCCTCAAGCGGAAAGGAGTTGGGGGTGATGGGGCGTCACTCGAAGGCAGAAGCTAGAACGCATCTGTAAAGACGTGAGGAAAATTTGACAATTCCTTTGTGGATTTCACTGAATGTGGAAGTCGATGTCAGCAGTTTGTCGATCGACACCACTGGAGAGTGCAAAGATAATTTATCGCGTCTCAACTCGAAAATTGGACAACTATTAATAAAAAGTGTTAATTTTTTAACCACTTAAAATTTTTAACAAATTCAATATATTTTTGTTTATTTGCAGCGGATGAGGTTTGACAACAATGGCGCTAGTCGGACATCTGAGCGCGACCTCCGACTAGCAAAACCTTTAGTTTTCACATCACAATCCCTAGAACTGGCAACTGTGGCCTCTAGAAAGAGTTATTCCGGCTGACGTTCCAGAGTCGCCTCCATTGTACTTGTCAAGTAATGACCAGACATGATGCCGCTAGATTGGTAGTAGCGGTTCTCATCAACCCGGTGAAGGGTATCAAAACCCGTCCGCCGCTGGCGTTCGTCTCCCAATACCCAATAACGCTGGACGATCGACTGGGGAGCAATCCAACCTTCGCCCTCGACGCGGGCGAGTTCGCTGTGTTGGAGTACAAAAGTATACTGCCGTTCATCACTGTTGAGGTGTCCTCGGTACTGCAAAATAATCTCTTCGCGATCGCCTCCAGGAAATACGAGCTTTGTCACCATACTGAACCAATCTGTTCGGTTCCAGCTCACTAAAGTTTTGCCTTTAACCGTAATTGGCACGCCATTGCGCTCAATCCAGCTTCCTTCGAGCGTCCATTGGCCAGATTCCATTAAAAACGTGTGAGCCACAGTGCTGTTCCTATGCTTTTCCTGCTGGCTACAATGCTGGTGCAACAACGCACAGCCGTTGTCCCTCAGACTCTATGCTATCACGCCCAACTGTGCCAACAAGAGTTAATTTCTCCTAAAAGTACCGATGTCCGGGCACCAGTAACTTGAGGCAGATTGCCGGGAATGCCCCGAACCCGCCATGCGGCTAAAACCGCGAACGCGATCGCCTCTTTAAAATCTACATTCAAGCCTGCCTCTGAAGTAGTCAACACTTGCACTGGATGCAATTGAGATTGCAATCGGCGTTTTAAGTAGAGGTTGTGGCTGCCGCCCCCGCATAGTAAAACTCGATCGGGCATAGCCGGTAAAAAAGTTTGGTAACTGTGAACGATCGAGGCAACAGTCAGTTCTGTCAGAGTAGCCAGCACGTCAGCAGGACTGAGGTTGTAACCTTCGGCCTCGACCAAACACCTGTCAAAATAGTCTACACCAAATAGCTCTCGCCCCGTTGATTTCGGAGGTGGTTGGCGGAAGAACTCTGATGCGAGCCAATCCTCGACTAAAGCTTGACAGGGAGTGCCCGATGCCGCCCAAGCTCCACCTTCGTCGATCGTCTTAGTGCCGCCTGAGAAGTGCTGTACTGCCAAATCTAACAGGGAATTCGCCGGGCCTGTATCCCAGCCCGATATGCCATCCCCAAGACTGAAAATCTCAGACTCGTCATTCTTTCCCCCTTTTCCCCTGGCCGGAAGATAGGTAACATTGCCAATTCCCCCTAGATTTTGGATGCAGAGGCTGATGTTGGGTTCCGCCAGCAGGCAGGCATCAACTATTGACACTAAGGGTGCTCCTTGACCCCCGGCCGCAATGTCTGCCGATCGAAAGTTACTCACCGTAGTAATTCCTGTCAATTCCGCAATTAGCGCGCCCCGCCCGATTTGCAAGCTGTAGCCCATTAACGCACCGGCGCTGTCTTTCTGGGCTTTCCCAGCAGGTCGGTGGTAGACGGTTTGACCGTGAGAGCCGATTAATTCGGCTTTATCATATTCTGCTTGAATTGTCAAGGCTGCCCTGGCAAATTCTTGGGCGATGGCATCATCTAATTGGGCTAGTTCAGCCATTGACAAAGCTGAGCCACTGCAAACCGAGAGAATTTGCGATCGCAAATTAGCAGGATAAGGGAAAGTGTTGCCGGCCACCAATTGCACTTTCAAGTCTGTTTGGGAACCGACCACATCCACCAAAGCAGCATCTATGCCATCCACCGACGTGCCGCTGATCAAACCGATAACGCGGGTCATTCTATTTTAGATTTTAGATTTTAGATTTTAGATTGTTCAATTTTTCGATTTTTCGATTTTAGATGGTCGGGTGCGATCGGGCGATGAATATTATTTGAGGTCGATCGTCACGATCACCACAGTAATATTATCGCGTCCACCTTTATCCTTCGCTGCTTGAATTAAAGCATTTGCAGCGCCCTCGCAGGCGCGAATCGACTTCAGAGGCGAAGCTATCAAAGGATCGGAAAGTTCTTCAGTCAAGCCATCGCTGCAGAGCAGCAAGCGATCCCCAGGCTGCACGTCCACCGGCAAAATATCTATCTCCCGCAAATCATCGCGGCCCAAACACTGGGACAAAACGTGACGCCAAGGATGAGAGCGAGCCTGGTCAGGAGTTAGGGCCTTTCTTTTCACAGCCTGAGCCACCCAAGTCTGGTCTTCAGTAATCTGTTCCAAGCGAGATCCGTGCAGTCGGTACAAGCGAGAGTCCCCGATATTAGCGCACCAGGGTCGGCCCTCATCCCTAAACATGAGAACCACAGCCGTAGTTCCCATATCAGCACGCTCCGGGTGGTCGAGCTGATCCGTCAAAATTGCTTGATTGGCAATTAAAAAAGCCTTTTCCAACAACAGGGGAGAATCCTCTGGCCCTTCCCAATGTTCGAGCAAATAAGATTGAATCGCCTGAGTCGCAATCCGGCTGGCTTCTTGACCTCCGGCGTGTCCTCCCATTCCGTCGGCCACTATGAAAAATCGCCCGTCAGAGTCTATGTAGTACGAATCCTGATTTACGGAACGAACTAGCCCTGTGTCTGTCTTACCTGCGAAAGAGCGTTTCATCAGAAAAAATGGGTCTGAAACCCCGTCCTTGTAGGACGGCTTTACATAGATTTTTGTTAAGACGTACCATCTTACATAAGAGGTGCTACTATGTAAAACAGCACATTTAAAGTAAGCATGACACTAAAAGCCTTCAGCTATCGATTATACCCAACGCCGGAACAGGAAAATTTGTTGCGACGTACTCTGGGTTGTGCTCGTTTGGTCTACAACCGTGCTTTAGCCACAAGGACTGAAGCTTGGTACACAGAACAGAAACGAGTAGGATATGCTGAGACTTCTTCAATGTTAACCGAATGGAAGAAAACTGAAGAACTAGATTTTCTTAACGAAGTTAGCTGCGTGCCTTTGCAGCAATGCTTGAGACATTTACAGACGGCTTACACCAATTTTTTTGATGGGCGAGCAAAATACCCTAACTACAAAAAGAAACGTAACGGTGGCAGCGCAGAATTTACTAAGTCGGCATTTAAGTTCAGAGATGGACAAATCTACTTAGCAAAAAACACACAAGCATTGCCAATTCGCTGGAGCCGTATATTACCTGATGGTGCCATACCATCAACTATTACGGTAAAGCTTGCACCATCGGGCAGGTGGTCAGTTTCTCTACTGGTAGATGTAGAAATTGAAAAATTACCCGAAACAGGTAATCAAGTCGGTATCGATTTGGGAATTACCAGCTTGCTTACCTTGAACACTGGCGAAAAGATTGTCAATCCCAAAGGATTCAAAGCAAAGTATCGCAAACTTAGAAGAGCGCAGAAAGCTTTAAGTCGTAAGCAAAAGGGATCAAATAATCGTTACAAGGCACGACTTAAAGTAGCGAAAGTGTATCAAGAGATCACTGATGCAAGGAAAGATAATCTTCACAAGTTAACGACGCGGTTGGTGCGTGAAAACCAAACCATCGCCGTAGAAGACTTAGCTGTGAAGAATATGGTTAAAAATCGGAAACTCGCCGCTTCTATAAGTGACGCAAGCTGGGGGGAATTGGTCAGACAACTTGATTACAAGTGTGATTGGTATGGTCGCACTTTAATTAAGATTGATCGCTGGTTTCCGAGTTCTAAGCGATGTGGCAATTGTGGCCACATTGTTGACAAGTTGCCGTTAAATATCCGGGAATGGGATTGCCCTAAGTGCGGTACTCACCATGATCGTGATATTAACGCTGCGAAAAATATTTTGGCGGCAGGGCTTGCCGTATCAGTCTGTGGAGCGACTGTAAGACCCCAACAGAGTAAATCTGTTAAGGCTGGTGCGAAATCCCCGTCAGGGAAAGAAGCAGAAACCTAAGTTGTGAGTCTTAGGAATCCTCGCCCTTATAGGGCGGGGTGGATGTCAAATTGTAGATCGTATGATGGTAATCCCATCTTAAAATTTCGGTAAACCCAGTAAATTAAGCAGCACCTGCAAAAAAAACAGGATTTATACCCAAAATCAGAGGTTTAGCTGGCGAAAAACTTAGGCAGCAACCGGGTTTTTCGCCTCAAAGCGCGTAAGTGTTGTAAATTTTAGCAATCTGTGGTATGGCAGCCAAAACTTAACATTCGAGGTCAAATTTTGGCTGGCGAGAAATCTCAAACCTGAAATTTCAAATCCCAAATTGCCCCATTATGACATCCTGTCTAAACGATCGATCCGCTTGAACAAACGCATAAGAGCCAACCCTGCACCCGCAGCCAGCACGGCAACAGCGACAGCCGGCCAGACCTGATTGCTGACAAACAAAATTGTCGCCGACAAAGTAAAAGCACTCATCAGCAAAGCATAATTCGTGCCCATTTGAGCGCTGCTCATCCGGCGGAGCAAACGCTCTGTTTCGGCAGAACGGACGCGAATCCGCAAATCTCCCTGTTCGAGTTTATCAATAGTCTCCTCAATCCGGCGGGGCAAACCCAAAGCACTCGAACTCACCTGAGCCGCCTGACGGCCGATTTCATTAAAAATGCTGCTACTTGTATCATGGCCATTTCCATTAGTCATAAGCTGCATGGCAAAAGGTTGTGCCACCTCCATAAAGTTGAACTCGGGATCTAAACCTCGGCCCACCCCTTCGATGGTGGAAAAAGCTCGCATTACAAAAGTAAAAGTAGCTGGGAAGCGAAAAGGTTGATTGTAGGCAATATCGTAAAGGTCGTCGGTAATCGCGCTCACAGACTGATTTTCAAAAGGCTTGTCCATGAAGTTATCCAGCATATACTGGATGCTGCGGCGCACCGGACTCATATCACCCGTAGGCACCAAGGCTCCCAAATTGATCAGAGAATCCATAATCCGCTGTCCATCCTTGGAAGCAATGCCGTAGAGCGTCTCCATCAGTCCTTCGCGGACGTTCGACTGGATTTGCCCCATCATGCCAAAATCGTAGAAAATCAGACAACCGTCAGCACTAACTGCGATGTTGCCGGGGTGTGGGTCAGCGTGGAAAAAGCCGTCGTTGAGCAACTGGCGCAAATAAGCTTTTGCGCCCAACTGAGCGATTAATTTACGATCGATACCGGCCGCTTCCAAAGCTTCGTAGTGGCTGATTTTAATCCCCGGCAGGTATTCCAAAGTCAGCACTCGCGGAGCCGCGTACCGCCAATAAACCCTCGGCACCCGCACCCAGTCACAGTTGCTAAAATTGCGGCGAAAAGTATCAGCATTGCGGCCTTCATGGAGATAGTCAATTTCCAGCCACAGAATGCGACAGCATTCCTCATAAATCCCCATCCAATCGCGGCCGCGGCCCCACTTAGGATGGTTTTGAAAGTAGCGGGCTATTCCCTTAAGAATTTGCAAATCGATCTCGAACAGTTTCCGCAGTCCCGGCCGCTGCACCTTGACCACCACTTCCGGGCCCGAATGCAGTTGAGCTTTGTGTACCTGACCCAGACTGGCAGCAGCCAGGGGCACCGGGTCAAAGCTGCGGTAGAGTTCTTGAACAGTCTTGCCCAAGTCTTGCTCGACAATTACCTCTAACTGCTCGTAGCTGAAAGCAGGCACTTTATCTTGCAGCTTAGAAAGTTCCTCGACAAACTCTGCGGGGAACAAGTCGGCGCGGGTGGAAAATAATTGGCCGACTTTAATGAAAGTTGGCCCCAAATCCAAGAGTGTTTCTCGAACCCAGATAGCTTGAAAGCGCCGTCTGGCAACTTTCTTTTCTTCAGTCACGCCTCCCCAGTAGCTCCAATTTTTGCTGTCGAGCCACAGCGAAGCCAGCCAGAGCAAGACAAAGGCCCAAATGTCGAAGAAGCGCCGCTTCCGGGAGTATTTTTCGCGATTCCAGCGATAAGCTTTACTTTTGTAGGATTTACTAGGAGTTTTTTGCTCATCGGCTTCGCCAGTGTGCTTGGGGGAGCGCTGGCGATTAACAGAGTCATCAAGGAGAGCAGACACTTGGGTTCCCAAATTGCTTATTTTATGTTGTTGCTTTGATTGAAAGTAGGAGCGCAGGAGCGCAAAGCAGTGCGCTCACGTTGTAAATAATAGTTGTGGTCGAGTCGATCCCTAGGGCAAACTGCTGCGGTAACGCTGCAATTCCGATCGCACCAGAGCCACTTCGGCGCGCAGCTCGTCAATAGTCGCTTGCAAATCAGCGGGATGGATGTCTTGAATGGTGGTGGTGCGATCGGTGCCAGTTCTGGTCTGCATCGCCTCATCCGAAGCTCTATTGGCCCGTTCCACAACTCGATCGGTGAACTGCCGCAGGCGTTCTCTTTGTTCTGCGTCAAATTTGCCGAGTTCAGAGAAAGCGTTGGTGGCCGCGCTTTCTAATTGCTCGTACAGTGCTTCGGCAAGTGCTCTGCCTACAAAAAAAGCATGAACTGGGGGTTTACTCATAAAAAATATTCGGTAAGTGGGAAACTCAGAGTCTTTAGACCTGAGAGGAAAACGACTCGGCGGTTTCAACCGCCTTGAATCCCCTTTCGGGGTTAGAGGGGTATGGTTGCCCCTCCAATGGAGATACAGTTGTCTCCTTCCTCCCTTGCGGGGTAATGTTCGTGCAGACCTGGTTATAAAGGCTTGTTAGACCTGCAACACTGTCGAGCGTGACTTTAAAACTGTTTAATTGCAGATGACAGAGCGGAAAACTGGCGTCGCACTCAAGGAGTGTCGTGACCTGAATAACGTCTCCTCCTGAGAGGGGTCTGGTCAGAACAGCTTGTAAGAAATTACAAGCTCAGTGGCTTTAGCCCTGAGTTCCTGACAAAAAATCTCTGTGCGCTTCCGCAACAAATTATAACTTGCTTGTCCCCGATGATGCTTGCTCCCAAAGGAAGGAATTTTGGGGGAATTGACACTCCCACCCCGAGTGTCGGAGATGGGATTCTTGAGATTTAGAACAGTCTAACGCGCCACGGCGTAGCCCTAAAGCGTCGCTTACACTGGCTCAAATTCGAGGTTGGGGTTGCTTTGTACCAAAATGTTTGCAGCTTGGCAGTATTAATACGCGACATCACACCACCTCAGCGCCGCGCACATATTATAACATAATTTAAATCCAAATAGAAAACAGTCCTGCAATTTTTTGCGGGCATTTAGATTGCCGAGGGAATAGGAAATATTCGATAAACTCAGACGGCGACTGTTGGGATTTTCAGATTCGACGGAAGTTTTTGGAAGATAGTCGTTGGCTAGGTAGGGCCTTATTATCTCAACTACTGAGCGGATATTTGCTGACTCATAAAACCAAGTATTTGTCCGCACTTTTAACCAACAAAAACCATACTAATTTGTCGCAGGTTCGGGAAAAGGCATTGTGGGATCTGCCACAGGGGGTGGTGAATCAGGTGCGATCGAACTATCTGAATAGTTGTCACTGCCGCTTGGTATTGCAGGCTCAGGCGATCGCTCGATCGGCGAGGCTATTACTGGTGACGGGGATTCCGACGACGGCCAGGTTTCAGCGCTAGCACTCTCAGGGGCAGGTGGGGCGGGTGGGGCGGGCGGTTCTGGAGGCAGGGGCGCAACTTCCGGTACCGGTGCGGCTTCTGGTTCGGGCTCTGGCTCGATTTCGGTTTGAGGCTCTGGAATGAGGGACTCAGAAGGCTCCTCTGCGGGTTCTGGCGCCGGGGATGGCTCAGATTCCGCTTCGGGATCTGGGGCGGGAGTTTCCTCGTTTGGAGACTCAGAAAGTTCGGCGCTAGTTTCTGAGGACTCGATTTGTTCGGGAATGTTGCTGCTGTCTAAGGGGGGTTTGGGGAGCTTGTTGAGTTCGATGGGGTAGAGAGGGGTGCTTTCGACAGACGGCTGTCCGAACATCGGCTCTGATAAATCGCGGGATTTGAGCAAATCTTCGAGAGATGGGAAGGATTCAATTTTGGGACTATTACTGAGACTGGTGCTGTTGTAGTGCGATGCTAGGTCAAAACCCATCCAGCCTGCAATTGCAGCCGTTACCACAAATGCCACAAAAGTCAACTGCGGCGGGGGAGGTGCGGGCAATCTTAGACTTTGCTTGCCTTTTCTTTTTACTGATACTCGCTCTGTTTCTTGCAGCATGGTGAGCCAATTTTCCACTGTCTGAGGGCGGTTGTGGGGGTCGATTTCGAGTCCCTGAAGGATGGCTCGCTCGATTCCTGGGCTGAGGTTGGGCTGAAATTGCCGTAAGTCAGTCAAGGGAATGCGATCGCGCAGGGGTGCTGCTACGGGCGCCACGCCGGAGAGTAAGTAGTAGAGGGTGGCGGAGATCGCGTAGATGTCAGTGGCCGATGTACATTTACCGTCATGGAGGTATTGTTCGATCGGCGCGTACCCAGGGGAGAGCAAGTTGGTGTGGGTTTGCTTGGTGCCGGCGGTAAAGCCGCGAGCAATTCCGAAATCTATTAACATTACTACGTGAGAATCGGCTCGCCGGATAATATTTTCTGGCTTGATATCTCCGTGCAGCAATCCGCTGTGGTGAACTGTACTTAAGGCTGAGGCTATTTGCCGAATATAGTGCAGGGCCTGGGCTTCTGGGAGCGGCCCATCGGTTTCGACTATTTGGGCGAGAGTTTGGCCCGGAATGTAGTCCATTGCAATAAAAGACTGTCCGGCTTCTTCAAAAAAGTCGATTACCCTGACTATGTTGGGATGCTGACACCGCGATCGCTGTTGGGCTTCGGCAATAAACTGCTGCTGAAATTGGGCAGATTCTGGGTGTTGGCGCAGACTTTCGTTGAGGGTTTTGAGTACGACGGTTTGGTTTAAATGGGTGTGGATAGCTCGGTAAGTGATGCCGAACCCTCCTATCCCTAAAGTCGCGTTAATTGTGTATTTGCCCTGTTGCAGGACTGTTGCTGGCGCTAAGTTCATCTTCAGTTGATGCCGTTTCCCAAACTATGCTACCGCCTTTGGGTTATTTCGCAGAGTTAGGGGTGAGGTTCGATCGGCGCCCTAGTTTGAGCTTTAGCTCTGCTATATCTTTAATCTTGGCATCCCCACGTCATTTTATCTGTAGTAGCGTGAAACTTAACGCTCCGGCTTTCCAATAATAAAAATCCCGCTCTTGTGGAACGGGAAAGCCATCAGGGTGCATCTATAATATCTGACTCTAACTTGTGGGGGGTACAACCCCTCATTGCTTTAGCAAGTCTTTAAAATTAGCCGATTTTTGTAAAAATTTAGGTTTTATGTTGACTTATGAGCAATCTTATGATCGCTAAGATTGCCGGATGGCGATCTTGAGCTTGGGGAATTGACACTCTCACGTCTGATGTTGCTCCCAGAGTCAAACATTACAGACCAGATTACCTTTTTGGCTCTGATGAAGTTCAGGCGAGCGGCATAAAATAACAAAGAGGCATCGTATGGGGCTTAATCTTGAGACTGCACATGGCTCAAACCTTGTAAATAAAAAGGCTGTAAGCATTCTCCCGACATTTGTAGCCCATAGCCATAAATGCTTCAATCGCTGTTCGCGTTACACAGCAAGGCCTGGAGGCAAGCTCAAGTTCTCCGAAGGGGGGAACTTGAGCTTAAGTTGTCACAAATGGGGTCTTCCTAGTAACGAGAAGCGATAGATTAGCAATTAGCAGCAATTAGTAATTACTTATTCTTTGGTTTGAATATGTCTGTTAAACAATCACATTACGAGACTTTACTAGCAGAGTACAGCGAATCTTCTGCCGCGATCGCCCTGCTGAAAAAATATCGGGTTTACATGGAAATGATTCCGAGTATCCGCCGCGCCCATGAGAGTTTAATCACAATTCCTTTGCCAATTGCGCGCTTGCGGGACGGGGTTTCTTATGCCGGAAGCAGCGGCACTAGCATATCGCCCGGACAGGCAGTTTGTTTGCCCTGCGATTTGGCGATTTTGATGTGCGATCCTGAATGGAAAGTTAAAATTGGAGTGGAAATTTTGATTTTCATTCATCGTCCGGGCGAAGAGTTTTCTGAGTTGCTCGGCCGCTGGCGGCAGTCTCAGGTTTGGCTGGATAAAGGTTACGAATGGGTGATGCCACACCGCTACAGACATATTTACAGCGATGAAGCTGAGGCTGTTCATCCGCTATTTGTTTTGTTTGAGGAAACGCCGGAACTGGTTCAACGGGGTTTGATGGCGGCGGGTTTGCCGTTTGTGGTGGAAAGTTTCGAGTCGGGGAGTGAGGAAGTAGAGGAGGAAGAGTTTCTGGGTAGCGGGGAACTGGGAAGTATTGGTGAAGAGAGTTTTGATTTGTAGGGTGGGTGCGATCGCCTATAGCCATCCTATTGCTTGAAGTAAAGTAGATTTTTTTTTTAACCGCAGAGGGCGCAGAGGGCGCAGAGAAAGAGAAAAGAGAAAAGAGAGAAATATTGATGTTTTTGAATTCCGAATCGGGTTGTTATATGCAGATATTCAAAAATCTTTTGGGTGAGGAAAGGAATGTTTATGCTCCCCCTAGATTCAGGGAGTAACTCTAAAATCTACAATCTAAAATCGAATGACCCATCTAGCTGGGCCGGAAATGTTAGCTCTCATGCTGGCTGCGTCGCCTAATGTAAAGGTGTGTCTTGATATTTTCACCTCCAGCATGATATCATCAGGCTGCTCTATTTGGTTTGTTAATTTAGATGGGTTGTTAATAGAGAATTTACTAAATGAACCGCAGAGAACGCAGAGACCACAGAGGGGAGAGAAAGAGCAAATTATAATTTATTGATATGAGTATAATTTTCTATTAAACTGGAGCTATTGAAATGATATTGTTAAAACCCTGGCGTTTATTTTTATTAGGTCTAGTTTTTGGGATGGCTGTAATTTTATCAAATTGCGGCACTCCTTCAAACACTGTTAGCAATAATTCTCCAAGTCCGACAACTCCTGCTCCGGTTCCGGCTGGGGCTTTAGTTTACGGTGCGGGCGGGCCGCCGATTAATCTGGAACCGGGAAATATTACTGATGGCAATTCGGTGATTGTTATCGACCAAATTTACAATCGCTTGACTGATTTTAAACCGGGAACTGTGGAAATTGAGCCGAGTCTCGCTACTGAATGGTCAAGTTCTAAAGATGGTAAAACTTGGACTTTTAAGTTGCGTTCCGGGGTAAAGTTTCACGACGGTACGGATTTTGACGCGGAAGCTGTTAAGTTTAATGTGGATCGCTGGTGGGATGCGAAAAATCCTAACGGTTTTCGAGAAGCGGGCAAGAATTATCCGATTTGGAAAAATCTTTTTGCCGGCTTTAAGGGAGAAAAAGATTCTTTAGTAAAAGATGTGACGGTTGTTGATAAGTTTACAATTAAATTTGTTTTAAATCGACCTTTTGCTGCTTTTCCGTCGGCGATTGGGTCGGGTTATTTCGGGATGGCGAGTCCGGCGGCGGTGAAAAAAGCGGGTGCTAAATACGGCACTCCGGGGTCGCTGGCGGTGGGGACGGGGCCTTTTGTGTTTCGGGAATGGCGATCGGGCGATCGCATTGTTTTGGAGAAAAATCCGAATTATTGGAAAACGGGTACGCCAAAAGTCAATCAATTGGTAATTCGTTTTGTTGATGATCCGGCGGCGAGACTGGCTCAGCTACGAGCTGGACAACTTGATTTTACTGTGGATTTAACGCCGGATCAATTGCAAGAAGTTCAGGGAGATTCTAATTTAGAAGCTGTTGTGCGACCTTCTTTTAATGTCGGTTATTTAGCATTAAATCCGAGTTACGAACCTTTGTCAAAACCGGAAGTCAGGCGGGCGATCGCCCAAACAATTAACAAGCCAGCAATAGTCAAAGCTTTCTGGGGAGAACTCGGAAAACATGATTCGCAATTTATCCCGCCTGCGCTGAATTGGGCGGCGTCCGATCGAGTTAAAGATGATGAATTTAACCCACAGCAAGCTAAAGCAATGCTGGCGAAAGCCGGTTATCCGAACGGTTTTGATTTGGATTTGTGGTATATGCCCGTTAGCCGTCCATATTTTCCCACGCCGAAGCCGATTGCTGAGGCTTTGGCGGCGGATTTGAGCGCGATCGGGATTCGGGTAAAATTGCTGACAAAGGATTGGTCTGCTTATTTAGCCGATCGGCTCAAACCTCCCGGCTTTCAAGCTTTTATGTTGGGTTGGACAGGAGATTATGGCGATCCAGACAATTTTTATTATCCTCACTTCGGGCCGGGTTCGACGGCGGATTTGGGAAATTGGAAAAATCCGAAAGTTCTGGAACTTTTGGATCGGGGGAGGGCGAGTGGCGATAAAGCAGCTAGGGCGAAAATTTATGCGGAAGTTAGCGAGATTTTGCATGGGGAAGCTGTGCGTTTGCCGATCGTACATTCACAGCCGCTTTTAGGGAAACGCAAGAATATTCAAGGTTGGATTCCGAGTCCTTTGGGGTCTGAGTCTTTTGAGGATGTTAGTAAGTCTTGAATATGGCAGATTTTCCTTGTATCTAATTGTGTAGGGGCGGGTTTTACCAACAATATAGCCCTAATACCGACAATCTCAAAAACCCGCCCTCTTCTCTTGGTGGTTCCCTAAAAAAGGGCGGGTTTATCTATATTTTTAGTCATGCCAAATATTGCTCATAAAAAAAAACCTACCAATCACATAATAATATGTGAAAAAGCCGTAAAATCCGAGCCGATAGAATCTATATAAAAAACATGATTAATTATATTGTAAAACGTTTACTAGGACTATTGCCCGTCCTTTTCGGAATCACTCTGCTAGTATTTATCTTTTTGCATTTGATACCAGGAGACCCAGCTACAGTGCTTTTGGGAGAACGGGGAACTCCCGAACAGGTGGAAATTTTGAGAGCGAGATTAGGTTTAAATCAGCCTTTACCTTTGCAATATTTTGCGTTTTTATGGAGTTTGCTGTGCTTGGATTTGGGAAATAGCATTATTAGCGGTATCCCCATAATTGATGAAATTACAAGTCGCTGGCCTGCTACTTTTGAACTGTCTGTGGTGGCGATGTTGGTGGCACTGGTTATCGGAATTCCGGCGGGGATTTTGGCTGCTGTTCGGAAAAATAGCTGGCTGGACAATCTAGCGATGAGTGGTTCGTTAATTGGCGTATCTTTGCCGGTGTATTGGTTGGGATTGATGTTGATTTATTTGTTTGCTGTTTATCTGAAATGGCTACCTCCTAGCGGGCGCATTAGTGTAGATTTAGGGTTTGGTTTTAAGTCGATTACGGGTGTTTATGTTTTGGATGCGTTGCTGAGATGGGATTTGGTGGCTTTGCGGGATGCGATCGCCCATTTAATCCTGCCAGCTTTGACTTTAGGAACTATTCCTCTGGCTATTATAGCTCGCATCACTCGTTCTGCGATGCTGGAAGTGCTTTCTCAAGATTACATCCGCACTGCGAGGGCGAAGGGATTGCCGGAATATTGGGTGATTTTGAAACACGCTTTGAAAAATGCGTTTTTGCCGATCGTCACAACTATCGGTTTGCAGTTCGGCACTCTTTTAGGCGGCGCTATTCTGACGGAAACGATTTTCTCGTGGCCGGGAATTGGTTCTTGGATTTATAGCGGTATTCTGACGCGGGATTACCCAATAGTCCAAGGTGGAGTAATTTTTGTGTCTGTGACTTTTGTACTGATTAATCTGGCGGTTGATATTTCCTATGCTTTTTTAGATCCGAGAATTCAGTACCGTTAATTAAAAGGATATCAGACACGAAATGCTTGTTTAACATCCGGCCGCAGCAAGTAGTAAATGCTAGCTACTGCAAAACCCAGAGTTAAAAAATTGACTGCTGTACCGCCGCTGCCAAACATTTTGACAATTTGCGCGAGGGTGGCGATGATATGGACAATTAACGTTCCCGTCCAAGCCCAATTTTTGAGTTGAAACAAACCCCAAGTTAAGAGTAAAGAGAGGAGGCCTAAAATAAAACTAATTCCAGCAAAAATTGCAATGAAGCCGCCAATTACAGTGCCAACTTTTGCCCCGCCGAAAGCCGCACCGAGACCACCAAAAATGCCAGCAAAAAGTAAGATGAACAAGCCGTCAAGGAGGCTGAAAATGCCGCTAATTAGCTGCAAAATTGCCAGAACGGTAACGCTTTGAGGACGATTCATTTTTGTTTATTTTCCATTTTTAAGGGGATTTGGAAAACATTTTACCCTGTTGTGGGCACAGGGCTGATATGGATTCAGGGTTTACGCACCGCTACCCGTGAAACCGGGTTTATGAGAATAAGTGTGTCCATAGTGTGCCGTTGCGAGATTCGCACTGGCATATATCCCGCAGCGAGGGGCTCACGAGTCGGCAATGACCGAGTTTAGTCGATCGCCCGCTGCCCGATCGGCCTTTGTTGCTGCTGAGGATCACGCCCCGATCTCCCAAAAATGATATTATTTATTAAAATATATTTTTATTTGCCAGCAGCCGGGAGCGATTTTGTTTAGATCCACCTCTTTTGGCTGAAAAAACTTAACATTTTTTAATAACTTGCAAAGATTAGCTATAATTGTTTACAGGTGCGGGTTGGGGAACTTTTTTGAAATCACCCGATCGGATGAGTCTGAAAGACGATGCCAAGCATCAGCAAAAATTTTACCTTTAAGGTAATCCTGAGATTAAATTAGGTGAGTCGGTATGATCGTTAGCCCTAAAAAGGAAACTGCTCAGGTCAAGGTGGAAGATACTCAGACTGTAGACACCAATCAGACTGTAGACACCAAGGCCGCAGAGACCAAAATTGCAGATAAAAAAACCGCCCAAAAGCAGTCTCCGAAGAAACCCGCGCGCAAACCGCAGCGGTGGGCGATTGGGTTGGTTGCAGCCGGGTTGCTAGCTGTACCGACCACAATATATATAGCAAAAAGCCGATCGCAGCCGAAAGTAGATGCGATCGCCACTATGACAGTGCCGGTGGAAGCGCAAAACCTCACGGTGCGGATCACGTCTAGCGGCACGGTGCAGCCCGTACAGCGCGTGAATCTCAGCCCCAAAGGCTCCGGCCGGATCGCAGAATTATTTGTCGAACAGGGCGATAAAGTCGAAGCAGGACAAATCGTGGCCCGCATGGAAAGCCGCGATGTAGAAGCTCAACTCGCTCAAGCTAAAGCCCGCGAAGCCAGCGCGCGAGCTAGACTGGCCAAAATCGAAGCAGGAAATCGATCGGAAGACATCGCCAGCGCCCGAGCGCGCTTAGAGCAAGCCGAGGCCAGTCTCGCGCAAGCCCAAGCCGGTAGCCGCGTTGAAGAAGTTGCAGGAGCCAGAGCCCGCTTGCAGCAAACTCAAGCTGGCTTACAGCGACTGCGAGCCGGCAGCCGCGTTGAAGAAGTCAGCCAAGGGCGAGCTCGTTTAGCCCAAGCTCAAGCTCGTTTAGCAGACGCTCAAACTGGTAGTGTAAAACAAGAAATTGCCCAAGCACAAACGCAAATTGACTCGAGTAAAGCCCAAGCCGAACTAACAGCTCAACGGGTGGAACGCAACCGACCTTTAGTTGAAGAAGGTGCTCTGGCTAAAGATAAACTGGATGAATTAATTAAAGAAAATCGCACTGCCCAAGCTAAATTAATAGAATCTCAAAAACGCCTGCAACAACTGCAAGAAAGTCGGGAGTCCCAAATTCAGCAACTGCAAGCTGCTGTGCAAGTCGAGCAGCAAGCATTGAACCAATTGCAAAACGGCACGCGCTCCGAAGAAATTGCGAGAGCCGAAGCAGAAGTTGCCGAAGCTAGAAGCAAATTAGCGCAGCTAGAAAACGGCAACCGTCCAGAAGAAATCGCCAAAGCCGAAGCAGCAGTTGCTGAAGCCAAAAGTCAATTGGCCGCACAAGAAAACGGTTCTCGCCCGGAAGAAATAGCTCAAGCTCAAGCTGAATTAGAGGAAGCTCAAGCTCAAGTACGCTTTCAAGAAGTGCAGTTAGAAGATACGAAAGTTCGCGCTCCTTTTGCTGGAATTATTACCCAAAGATACGCCATTCAAGGAGCTTTTGTAACTCCGGCCACTTCGGCATCGGAAGCTACTTCGGCAACTTCGACATCGATTGTCGCTCTAGCTAGAGATGTGGAGGTTTTGGCGAAAGTCCCGGAGGCTGATATCAGTCAAATTAAATCTGGTCAAGAAGTTGAAATAGTGGCTGATGCTTATCCAGATAAAGTGTTTAAAGGTCGCGTTAAATTAATTGCGCCGGAAGCTGTTAAGGAACGGGATGTGACGCTATTTCAAGTGCGAGTTGCCATTGATACGGGCAAAGATTCGCTGCAATCGGGGATGAATGTAGATTTGAGATTTGTTGGTCAAAAGCTGAGCAATGCTTTAGTTGTGCCGACGGTGGCAATTGTGACTAATAAAGGTCAAACGGGTGTGCTGGTTCCTGATGAGAAACAACAGCCGCAGTTTAAGCCTGTTACGGTTGGATCGACTATTGGCAACAAGATTCAGATTTTGGAGGGTGCAAAAGCGGGCGATCGCGTTTTTACCGAACTTCCTCAAGGTAAAAAGCTGGAGGATATTATCAAGAATCAGAAATAGGGCATAGGGCATGGGCCACAGGGCAGGGGGCCTTATTTATCTCGATCGCTCTAGGGTGTTTTCTTTCCCCGGACATCCCCCCTAACCCCCCTTCTTAAGGGGGGGACAAGAGCAGTCATTCGATTTTAGATTTTAGATTTTAGATTTTGGATTGACTTGCGCGAGATAAATTCGGGGGCTTGAGGATTTTAGATTTTAGATTTTGGATTGATTCCACGGATAAATCCGGGGGCTTGTACCATCAAGAAATTCTTGGTCAAAGTCCCTCTTAATAAGGGGGAGTTAGGGGATCTAGACTCGGCTACAAGCGAGTTTATTATGGGTTTAAATATTAAGTTGACACCAATAATCCCAGTCCCAAATCTAAAATCTAAAATCTAAAATCGAATAATCCAATCCCAAATCGAAAATCCCCAATCTAAAATCGAATAATCCCCAATCTAAAATCGAAAATCTAAAATCTAAAATCGAATTATGGATATTGTTGAAAGCGTCAAAATGGCTGTCACAACTTTGATGGCAAACAAGCTTCGCAGCACCTTGACGATGTTAGGAATTATCATCGGCAATGCTTCTGTCATTTCGATGATCGGTATCGGCGAAGGAGCTCAAACATTTATCGAAGGACAGGTTAACTCTCTGGGTTCAAACTTGCTATTTATTATTCCCGGAAGTCCTGAAGCACAAAGCCGCCCGGTGATTCCGCCCCAGACTTTAGTAGTGGAAGATGCAGAGGCGATCGCATCTCAAGTTGCTTCTGTCGAAGAAGTCGCACCAACTCTCAATGATAGTCAACTCGTTACCTACCGCAACAAAAATGTCTCATCTTCCATTGTCGGAACTACCCCAGAGTTTCTGACAGTCAGAAGCTTTGATGTTGCCCAAGGTCGATTTTTAAACAAATTAGATTTAGAAAGACAGGAAAATGTGGTTGCTTTAGGATCGGAAGCAGCCGAACAATTGTTTGGTAATACACCGCCACTTGGTCAATACATCCGCATCAAAAACTCGACTTTTCAAGTGATTGGTGTCATGCAGGCGAAAGGCTCAAGTTTTGGCGACAATCAAGATATGAATGTTTATTTGCCGCTGACAACAATGGCAAATCGGATCGTAGGTCGCTCGTCTCCCTACGGTACAAAAGTAACATTTATTTCGGTTTCCATTAAAGATGAAAGTATGATGCAAGCAGCCCAATTTCAAATAGAAAATTTGCTCAGGTTGCGTCATAAAATTACAAAAGAAGATGATTTTACTGTTCGCAACCAGAAAGATTTAATGAATACTTTGGGCAGTATTACTGGTGCTTTGACGTTGATGCTGGCTTTCGTGGCGGCAATTTCGCTGTTTGTAGGCGGCATCGGGATTATGAATATCATGCTGGTTTCTGTTACCGAACGCACGAAGGAAATTGGATTGAGAAAGGCGATCGGAGCTTCTCAGCAAGATATCCTAATTCAGTTTATGATCGAGTCTGTGATTTTGTCAGCGGCAGGCGGGGCGATCGGCACTGGATTCGGTATCGGCGGCGTGCTTTTAGTCGCTGCTTTTACTCCCCTGCAAGCTAGTGTTTCCCCAATGGCGATCGCACTTGCAGTCGGTGTTTCCGGCAGTATCGGCTTATTTTTCGGCATCGTACCTGCAAAACAAGCTGCTAAATTAGACCCGATTGTGGCATTGAGAAGTGCTTAAGAAGTCAATAGTCATTAGTCATTAGTCATTGGTTATTTGTTGGTTTCAATTACCAATGCCCGATGCCCGATGCCCGATGCCCGATGCCCAATTCTAAATTTCCAATTCCCAATTCCCAAATTATGAATTTTATTGAAAGCGTCAAAATGGCCGGTCAAACGCTACTAGCCAACAAAACTCGCAGCAGTTTAACAATGATCGGGATGATTGTCGGCAATGCCTCAGTAATTGCGATGATTGGAATTGGAGAAGGAGCTCAAAAATTTGTAGCAGGACAAGTTCAATCCCTGGGTACAAATGTATTAATCGTGAGGCCTGGAGTTCCCAACGCGAGGCGAAGTACCATCTCAAGTGCGCCTCAAACTCTCGTATTGCCAGACGCAAAGGCGATCGCAACTCAAGTCCCATCCGTTCAAGGCGTGTCAGCAGAACTTAACAGTTCTGAAATAGTTCGCTACAGCAACAAAAATGTTTCGTCTCTAATTTTTGGCACAATTCCAGAGTTTCTAGAAGTTAGAAGCTTTGAAATGGCAAAAGGGCGGTTTTTGACCGAACTTGATGTTAAGCAAAGTAACCAAGTTGTAGTGCTCGGTTCAGAATTAGCCGAGAAACTTTTTGGCAATACAAATCCCTTGGGCGAACAAGTGCGGATCAAAAATGTCAGCGTCAAAGTAATTGGAGTATTGGCGCCCAAAGGCACATCTTTTGGTACGAATTTTGATAATTCCGCCGCTGTGCCGATCACCACAATGGCCAATCGCATAGTCGGGCGCAAATCTCCCTACGGTTTGGCTGTCACGTCGATATTTATTTCGATTAAAGATGAATCGCAAATGGACGCGGCGCAATTTCAGGTAGAAAACTTGCTGAGATTGCGGCACAAAATTACTACCGAAGATGATTTTACTGTCAGAAATCAGAAAGATTTAATGGCAAGAATGGGGGCCATTTCCGGCGCTTTGACTCTGATGTTAACTGCTGTTGCCAGCATTTCCCTATTAGTCGGCGGAATTGGGATTATGAACATTATGCTTGTGTCCGTTAGCGAACGCACTCAGGAAATTGGGCTCAGAAAGGCGATCGGCGCATCTCAACAAGATATCTTGTTTCAATTTATTGTCGAAGCTGTGATTTTATCCGCTGCCGGAGGGATAGTCGGTACTTGCGTAGGTGTCGGTGGTATCTTGCTTGTAGGTAATTTCACGCCTTTGCAAGCTGGAATATCACCCGTGGCGATCGCCCTTGCTGTCAGTGTATCCGGTGCAGTAGGCCTCTTCTTCGGCGTTGTCCCCGCCCGCCAAGCCGCCAAACTCGACCCGATCGCAGCTTTGAGGAGTGCTTAATAAATATCTACTTAGTCCGTTACACAATCCGCTCATTTATGATATGGGAATAGGGGTTATATAAAAATTTAAAAAAAATGTTTTTTTGTAAAGATTTAACAAAATGGGACTGTTTGAGGAACTTTTTTAAAGAGTATTTTGACTTACATTTACAGCGCAAAAGTTCATCAAAAACCCATTAAATGTTAAAGATTTAATAAACCTTTATTGTGGCGTTTGCTTACGAACAACAAAGTTTAATAATATTAAATCTGGGGTAAACAGACTTAAGCATCTACAGAGTTTACGAAACCTTTGCGATTTAATCAAAATATCCAATAAATCAACATGGCATCCCTGACCCCTAGTCCTCAATTTGACTATCTCGAAGGAACCACCCAACCAGACAGATTTAACGCTTTGGATGGCAACGACATAATTTATGCCAACAGCGGAGACGACTATCTCGAAGGCGATGTCGGCAAAGACAAAATCTGCGGCGACCAAGGCAACGATACTATCATTGGCGGTGCAGACGACGACATCCTCTGGGGAGGCAAAGGCAGCGACCTAATTGGTGGCGATTCCGGCAACGATCTCATCTACGCGGGCGCCGGTAGCGATACCGTGAGCGGCGGCACAGGCGATGATATATTTGCCATTGCTAAAGGCAGCGGCGGCCCAACTTTAGCCACAGCCGATAACATCGCCGACTTCGGCAACGGCAATGACAAAATTCGATTGCTAGACGGCCTGGGCTTTGAAGATTTAAACATCCAGCAAGGCACCGGCGCTAACAGCAACAGCACCATAATTCAAGACAAACTCACGGGCGAGTATTTAGTAGTATTACCGGGAGTCAACAGCAACACAATCAACCGCGACCAATTCACCAATCAGCTATCGGGAAACCCTGTCATTGAGTGGAACGGAGTCATGCTGAATGCAGTGCGGACAGCCAACAGTGCGCCTCCTCTGGCCTCCCGCAACATGGCAATGGTTCACGCAGCCATTTACGATGCTGTTAACTCGATCGGCAAAAAATACAGCCCTTACCAGGTCAACATAGATGCACCAGCAGGCACATCAGCAGAAGCTGCCACCGCCGCAGCCGCCCATCGCGTCTTAGTCAGCGTCTACCCAGCGCAAGCAGCCACATTCAACGAAGTATACGCATCGTCTTTAGCTAAAATTACCGATGGCAAAGCTAAAGAAGACGGGATTGCCCTCGGACAGCAAGTTGCCGACCAAATTATCAGTTTGCGGAATACAGACGGCATCGCCAAAGTAGTGGAGTACAACCCCTCAAGCAACCTTGGCAGTTGGGTTCCGACTCCCCCCGCCCTTGCCGCCCCGCTGGCACCACAGTGGGGAGAAGTTACTCCCTTTGCCATGACTAGCGGTTCTCAGTTCCGCCCGCCCGGCCCGCCCGCCCTTGACAGCGCGAAGTACGCAGAGGAAGTTAACTACGTCCAAGAAATCGGCAAAAGTGACAGCCTCACACGCACCCCAGACCAAACAGTCATCGCCAAATTCTGGGCCAACGGCGCTGGGACGTTTACCCCTCCGGGTCACTGGAACCAAATCGCCGAAGAAACAGCGACTCTCACTGGTCAATCCTTAGAAGATAGCGCCCGCTTATTCGCCCTGCTGAATATTGCTCTCGCCGATGCAGCTATTAGTTGCTGGGATGCCAAGTACCAGTACAATTTATGGCGGCCGCTGACAGCTATCCGCCAAGCTGACACAGACAACAATCCCAACACGACAGCCGACCCCCTGTGGACGCCTCTGCTAACTACTCCGCCGTTCCCTGAGTATACCTCGGGCCACAGTACCTTTAGTGGTGCCGCCGATCCTGTTATGAGTGCTGTATTTGGTTCAGATTACGGCTTTGCTGATCGAGGCGATCCATCTGTCAACACTTTGCGAACCTACGAGAACTTCAGCGAAGCGGCCGACGAATCGGGTATAAGTCGAATTTACGGAGGGATTCATTTCATGAGTGCTAACGTAAATGGTTTGAGTGCGGGTAGAAATCTGGGGAATTATGTTCTCCAGAATTTCTTAACAGCCTAGGAAAGTTGGGACGGGTTTACGAGATTGCTGAGATGTTGCACCATTTTCAATAATCTTTTTAGGAACAGGCAAGATGCCTGTTCCACAAGAAATCAACTCTTTGTGGAACAGGCATCTTGCCTGTTCCTAATTATTCCAGCAGTTCTACAGTGCCGAGATACCCATCTACTCGCACTTTTTGACCGTCTCGGAAGCGAGTTGTAGCTTCAGCAATATTCATAACTGCGGGAATTTTGTACTCGCGAGCGATTATTGCTCCGTGAGATAGTTGGCCGCCAACTTCGGCGATAATTGCTGTTGCTCCTAATAGCAGCGGTGCCCAACCTGCATCGGTGTAAGGAACTACTGCGATCGCATTTTCTCCTAAATCCGTGCTCGCAGTGCGGCAAATCTTGACAAAGCCTTCGACACTACCAATACTTGCTGGAATTCCCTGGATGATATTAGTTTCCGATGTTGCGGAGTCGATCGCCCTTGTCTGAGAATTCGGCAGCAAATTGCCGTAGACTACAGGGGGAATCGGGCGATCGCGATCGGCTTTTAACTGTTGGCGCCTTTGGCTAATTGTATCCTGAAAAGAAACACTCGCGCCGCTGCGAATCCACTGCTGAATTTCCCCAAATTCCAGATAAAAAATATCCCCGCTTTCCTGAAACACCTGCATTGCCAATCCGCAAGCTTCAATCTCCAAAAAAGTCCACCGTAAATGAGCCAACAACCGCGCGTAAATTTCGCTAATTTCGTTTTTGACAAGCGCTCTTTCTTGACATTTATCTAATCGCCACTTCTGCGAAAAAGTCAATTTTGTTTCACGCTTTTCAACTAAATTATTTTCGGCTTTTTGAGCCATATTTATTAGCAACTTTTGATAAACTTCCGGTTGTTCTCGCCAAGTAGGAACAGCAATATCCGTTCCCACCTCGCTCAAATATCCGTAAATATCAAGCCACTTTTCAAAATCTGCTTGTAAAGCCGGAGTTTCCGCAAATGTCTGTGCTAAATCTGCGACTGAACCAGTTTCGTCAGACTGCGAAACACCAGCTTGTCGCAATTTCTGAGCCAACTGCTGTAAAGCTCGCACCGAAGCAATTTCAGGAGCGCTGTCATTAGCCAGCCAGTCATCATTAACGCGAAAAATTGCCTTGCGAATAGCCAGCCCGATCGGCCCTAATATATTGTAGTAAGTAATCGGTTTCAGCCACTCCTGAATTTGCTCCGCTCTCTCCAACAATTCCGTTAAATATTGATAATTGGGCATTGGGAATTGGGCCTTGGGCATTGGGCCTTGGGCATTGGGCCTTGGGCATTGGGCATTGGGCATTAATATTCCTTTTGACTCATCCTCCATAATTAATTCGTGTATCCGTGTCAAAATCCGTGTCGTGCCTTCCTTCTCCAGACTTTGCAGTGCCGGGAGGAAAATAGAACTACGATCGCCCTTAAATTCTGCATTGAGCGCCCTTTCTCGCTGCACCAGACGCCACAAACCGGGCAAAGAAGGCAAAATCTTCCCCAAAGGCGGCTTGCCCATTTTTTGCCCTCTCAGCAAAAATTCCAAACCCTGCTCCGGCAATCCCATCATCCGAAAGATTTCGCCCAACAAAGTAGCATTAAAATAGGCATGAGAACCCAGCAAAGTTGCCGTTTCATTAAAGTTTAAGCCACTGGCGCGATCGCCCAAAACCACCTTGAAAATCTCCCCCCAAACCCCGCAAGTTAGCGGCCGATTAATCGACCAAGTTAGGGGGCGAATTGCACCGGGAATCACTTCTGCTGCAATAGTGCGCGTCCAAAACGGCTGTAAATTTGTAATTGGGCGGCTTTGCAAAATCCAAACTTTTTCCCCGTCCCAACTCCACTCAATATCCTGCGGGATTCCGTGAAAAAATGCTTCAATCGCTTGGGCTTGTTTCACCAATTCTGCTAAAATGGGTTGATCAATAATTGAATTACTTTGAAGTTCAGTTAATTTGTTTTCTAATGATTCAGGTTTACTAAAATCAATTTCTAAATGAACCGGAGTAGATTGTCCGCCGACAACAGCTTCTGCTCCTCCCGGTAAAGCTTCTATAATTACCTGGGAACCGCCATCTAAAGGATTGCGACTGAACATCACTCCCGCAAATTCGCTGTCAATATAAGGCTGAATTAATACAGCCATTTGGGTATCGGGGAGTTGTCGTTGGCGGCGGTAAGCAACAGCTTCGGAAGTCCAATAAGACTGGCGGCAGCGATTAATGCCGTCGAGTAATTCTGCTTCAGTGAAAACAGGGCCAATAGTTTGATATTGTCCGGCGGCAGAACTCGTATCGCCATCTTCTCCCGCAGCAGAAGAACGCACAATCATTCGATTTTGGATTTTGGATTTTAGATTGTGAATGGAAGCATTGGAAATTGACAATTCATCACTATTTCCTCGCTGCCCGATGCCCGATGCCCGATGCCCGATGCCCGCTTCTTGTGATAATACCCAACCAGAAGGTACGTTAAAACCTGCGCGTTTGAGTTGAGACAATTTAGCAGCTTTATCGCCACAGATTGCAGCATCTAACGAATCATCAAGAGAAAACAATTGCTCTGATTTAGATAAAGCCATATCATCACCCTGACGAAGACTAATTGTGAAGAGTAAAAAGGCTAATCCTGCTGCTGCTAAAAATTCGGGCATTGATTGTCGCCACACCCAAACCCAGATTGGGGTACACAGACACCCGCAACGGGAAGCAAAGAGTCTCGCCCGATCGCCCTCACCCCACCACCGCTGTGCCAAACCCCACACCAGCAGCCCCCAAATGCCCGATGATACAGCCACCGGCGGCGAAAATACCAAAAGACCCCAAACAGCATTGGTCACGCCTCCACCTCCGGCGATCGCATATCTGCCCGCAACTAGAGGAATTAACAGGGCAAGTGCGATCGCAGGTGCATCCGGGAAGCAAAATCGCCCCGCCAAAACCGGCAAAATACCCCTGGCAATTTCCGCCAACACCGCCGCAATTCCCGCTAATTTCCCCCCGTGAATGAAAGCAGCAGACACGCCAACATTCCCCGTGCCCAGCGCCCTCAAATCTCGGCGGCTAAACACTCGCACCGTCCATCCCGTTAGCGGTAAAGCACCCAGGCTGAAACTCGCAGCCAACAGCAATGCTATTGTCCCCAACGGCATAAAATCTGCTCTCCTATTTTCAACCTCTAAACATTATGACCTCAATTCTGTCAATTTTTCTGTCTTCCGATATATCAACCAAACGGCATTAGCACTTAAGATAATGTAAAAGTAGAGTAGATAAGGATTTAGCTTAATGATAGATATCAGCTTGACAACTCCTATGGGAGTTCTTGTTGCACCCATCAAGCGAGTAGCGATCGATCTGCTGATGCAGCAGCCAGTGCCGGAATCAAGTGTCAGCTTGACGGCTCCAATAGCAGTTCTTGGTGTTGGCTTTGTTGCCGCAGTTACGATCGGGTCGATCGCCTGGTACAACTCCAAGCGCCCACCCGGTTGGGAATCCAAAGAACGCCCTGATTTTGTACCGAAAGTTGATAAAGACGATTTGATTGCTGATGTTTCTGACTCCAAAGGTAAATAAAACAAAGTTTCTTTAGAGGAATAAAAGCAGGACTTGTGCATTAATTAATGAGAAAACTCGGTCAGTGCGAGTTTGTCATTGCCAGCCGGAGCGCTGCAATTTCAATGGTTCATTTTCCCATTTTTTGCACAAGTCCTAGAAATTTAAAATCCCCATCTAAAATATCAAATATCGGTAATGTGCGCCCTAAGCATCCTAAATATACAGGGCTTACGAAAAAAGTAAGTAGTTTTACATGATACATATAACGTAAGGTGCGCCATAAGCACCATAGATATACAGGACTTACGAAAAAAGTAATTTTAGAGGATTAATATAGGGTAAGGTGCGTCCAGCGCACCTAGAGATTCTGCGTCCAAGACAGATATAGAATTTCTGGATAAATACTTGTGAATATAGTGTAGGGGCTATTCTGAAAAAACCCCTACAAATCGGCGATACCGCGCCAGTTATGCTAGCTTATTTTTGCAGCGGATTGAGTTTCGTAACCGAGCTTTCCTTGGCATCTTCAGCGCTATCTTGGAGGAAACCAGAAGCATCCTTAAAGGCGGCGCCTACTCTCTCTAAAATATTGGCATCGGGATCGCTGCGATCGAATACGGGTTGAGCCTTAGCCGGCTGTCCGTCTGGCGCTTCTAACAGAGTTTTATCTCCGCCGAGTTCGAGGTCGAACTTGTCAGTTTCCATCGGTGCAGAACCCGGATAAAGCAGCTTTGAGGAATTAGATTCAGCGGTAGTCGCAGCCAGGAGACGATCGCCGATAATCGCCAAATCAGCCCGATTCTTTTCTGCTTGAGCAGGGGACTGATTTACTTTAGGATCTGTGGAGGTTTTATAATTCGTGTATCCATCACCGCCACCCTTGTGAGGGTTATTCATTCCTCCAGCTTGAACGGGAGGATTCTCAGGCCGAGCTCCTCGAACATCGCCCGCATTGCAAGCGGTACTGGTAAACAGCAGCACACCTGCCATAAATACAGTCAACAATTGACTCAAAAATTGACCGATACGCAGTCTTTTAAAAAAAGCAGTTACAGTGTTCACAAAACTTTTCCAAATTTTTACTACTACTTGTTAAGAGTAAAAGTTAAGTCCCCATCCCTGCCTCTAACGGCGGTGATACTTTGGTGCCAGTTGCTATCGACTTTTTTATAACTTTAGAGGGATTTCATCAACGGCGGCTATTTTTCCAAAGCCAAGCATAATCATAGGGTGCGCCAGTTCCAATAGTTGGAGGAATTGAAGAGTTTTTTGTTTCTGACCCACCCTACAAGCTCCTAATTAGGGAATTGTTCGACTTTCGCTTCAGCTTGCAAAGTTAGCACACCAGCTTCCACATTTAGCTGCTGAATTCGCAGGGACATTCCCTCAATTTCAAAATTTCGCAAGTTTAAAACCTCACCAGCTTTGTCCGCCAAAGCTTCAGTTAACTCCGGCGAAAATTCCTTGTTTTCGGGATACTCGACATCCTGAAGAGAAATTGCCCAACCGCCCGCTGCGATCTCAGGTTTTGCTGTAAAATAAATTTTTTCATTGGAGGCAGTTTCCTGCACCCATATCTCAGCATTTAAAGCGATTTTTCCGGCTAGCAATTGGCACTCAATAGTTTTAACGTCTATTGTCCGCAGTTGTCCGTCAACAGTAACTTTTAAGTTTTTCAGTTTCCTGCTGATGTATTCGGAATTAAAAGCGCGGTTGATATCGCTTTCTGTTAAAACTGCGCGCGCCCCACCGAAGGCAGGCCCGTTCAGTTCAATTTTGCCAAACATAGCGGTGAGGGGATTGACAGCAATATCCTTGACGTGAATTTGCAATTCTTCCACGCGCAAATCTTGCTGCATTACCAACCCTGTGCCCTCAACGGCAACGGCCTCTACTGAGCCCTGGGCTAGCTGGATCGGATCGGTGTTGACTGTGACAGACAAAGTTTCGGATTCGTCTAATTTGCTCGTAATAGCAATCTCTGCCACTTTGTCGATCGCCTGTTCCCCTAAACTTCTATTTTGTTGAAGCACGCTCAGAATTCCTAATAATATTGTTTTCAAAATAGTAGTTAATACCTAAGTCATTTACCGTCTTCCTCTCGGCTGGTTTCTCGTCTGAAAAAAACTTAGCCAAAGACAGAGGGTTTCCAGAAAATTGCTAAAATTAATCAGGTAGTCTTCGGCGCACTCTACATTGCCCGAAAGCATCCAGCATACAAGCCCCCAGATTCATTCCGAAAGCAGACTCAGGACCGGTGAAATAAGAAACCTGTATCCGATGAAACTTGCCGAACGTATTTATCGGTGGGGTCAATGCTTCAATTCTAAAATCTAAAATCTAAAATCTAAAATCTAAAATCGATTGACTCGGTTGCAAAGCGGTGAAAACTCAAAAACTCGGATTTTTGCCAAAAGTCTTTTCGAGAAGTTCGATCGCCCGGTACAATTAAGTTAAGAGCCGGCACCGCCATTTGCAATGAATCCAGAATCAACTCTCGCTAGACTACAAGCTACACTTCCCGACGGAAAACTGCCTTCTAGCTACGGGGTATACTTCAAAAACACCCTAGTAGCCCTATGTCACGCCCTAGAAGACCACATCTTGCAAACCAGTGGCGGGGACAAGAGCGAACTCCAACCCTTAGTTTTGGTAACGTTTCAGCAGGGTAAATGGTATTTACAGGAAGCCGATCGCTACCTAGATATTGCTAATGCCTCTAGGCGCGTTGTCATAGGTGCAGTAGCCGACAGCGGTTTCGCTACCCACAAAACCGGGCAATTAGAAAATGTATCTTTAATAAATCTCGATGAAAACGACCCCATAATCCAAGAATGGAATTTAATCATCCTCGCCCCGACATACAAAGCAATGGTGCTTTGTCGCGAACTTTCAGATCGGGAATACTTGCCCGAGGGCAAGCCAGAAGTAGATACAGAACGAAAGTTCTACGGTTTGTGGTCGTTTGACCAGTCTTTGGTGTCGGCTGCAGCAGAAATTTTTATAGAACAGACGCGACATTACAACTCTCCTCTGGCAGACACTTTGCTGGAAATGCACCACGAAATCCTGGCAACCAAAGGCCCGCCCTTGGCCGACATTAGTGGCGTGGTATCGCGGATAGTCACTTACCTGCAAAGTTCTCAGCAGCAAATGGTAGCAATTAACCGCCAAACCCGCGAGTTGTGGGAATTGGAAGGTCAAGCTTTGCGTGTCAGTCGTAATTTGAACGCTAACAAACTTCAAGCTTTTCTGCGAATGGCCCAGCGCGTGGACGAACGCGATACCTCAAATCCTACAGCGTCCTTGCAGGTGGCGGCTTTGTCGGAAACTTTGGGTCAACTGCTGGATTTGCCGGCTTTGCAGTTGCGGAGGCTGCGGCTGGCTGGATTGCTATTTCGAGTCGGCTTAATTTCGGCCCCGAATGAGGTGTTCGATCGCACTCCCGATGCTTTTGACGAAGCAACTTTCTCGTTTTGGCGCGATCGCAGTTTCATTGGTTCCCAACTGCTGCAAGCAATGCCGGAACTAGCACCTGTAGCGGAAATTGTCAAGCATAAACTTGAATATTGGGACGGCAGCGGCAGGCCAGAGGGTTTGCGAGCCGAAGCGATACCGATGACTTCGCGGATTTTGGGGTTAGTCGCTTATTTTCAAGAACTGACTCAACCACGTGGCGATCGTCCGGCTTTGAGTTTGAGCGAAGCTTTGGAACAGTGCCGCGAACTGTCGGGCACTCGCTTCGATCCGGCTTTGCTGGAAACTCTCAGCAACGTCGTCAGAATGACAGAAATTGGTTTGATGGAGTTACCAACTCGCCCAAGCCAACTGCCTAACGTGTGGTTGGAGGAGGGCGATCGAACGACCTCGGCCGCTCCGGCATTATAAAATAACTCGACTGTTGACTGTTGACTGTTGACTGTTGACTGTTGACTGTTGACTGTTAACCAACAACTGACAACCAACAACTGACAACTGACTAATGACTAATGACCTCGAAGCCATACGCAAAGGCAAAATTTTGATGTTGGCCGGCACTGATTTAGCCGGCCAAGACTTAGCGGGAGCGGATCTCGCCGGTGCTAACTTGTCTCAAGCCAACTTGAGTGGAACTAATCTCGCCGGCGCTAACTTGCAGCGGGCAGTATTGCGAGCCAACCTCCGCGGCGCTGACTTGAGCGGCGCCAACCTGCGAGGCGCAGATTTTCGGAATGCCGATTTGCGGGGAGCTTCCTTCGCTAACGCTTTAGTCCGCGACGCCAGTTTTGGGGGTGCTTTTTTGACGGGGGCATCCATCGGCAATTTGGATTTGAGCGGTGTCGATTTGCGCGGCGCCGATTTGCGGGGCGCTGCTTTGGCTAGGGCAATTTTGCTTGGTGCCGATTTGAGCCATGCCAATTTATCCGGCGCTGATTTATCGGGAGCTGACTTGGAAGAAGCGATCCTGAATGGAGCCGTACTGCGCGGCGCTAACTTGACCGGGGCTAATTTGCTTTGCGCCATGATGGAACAAACCCTTTGGGATGGAGCTTTGCTCGATCGCGCCTGTCTCCAAGGCACCCCCCTGAGCCCTTAAATTTCAACAATGTTGTTTTGAAGACAGACAAAAAACAATATCTGCTTATGAGGTGAATAAGCACAAGCAATTTTTACATTTCTTAATATGAGGTTATAATGGCGACTGTAGATGAGCAAACGAATAAATGGTAGCAGCTTTGTTTAGCGGTACATCCTTTCAAGGTCAAAGTGGCGATCGCCTTGTTAGTAAAGTAGCAGGAGCTGCGATCGCAGCCTTATTCAAGCGTTCTGAAAAGGCCGAGGCCAACATCCGAGTCGAACCAGTAGCCAAACTCTTGCAGGGAAGCATCGACGGTTTCGACTTCGTTGGCAAAGGTATGTTGATGTACAACGGCCTTCGCATAGAAGTGATGGAACTCTATCTGCAAGCACTCTCCATTGATTTTGGGGCGATTTTTGCAGGTCAAGTGAAATTACGGCAGCCTACCCAGGCAAATATGCGAGTAGTCTTAAGTCGATCGGATTTAACCACCTCATTCAATACACCTTTTGTAGTTGAAAAACTCCAGAAGCTGAAGTACCAAGAGCAATCTCTGCACTTTCAAAACACTGAAGTCAGCTTCGGAACCGACAAATCAATTCGGCTTCAGTCCGAAATTACCGTAGGCGAGGCCAGCGAACCGGTCAAAATAGATATTACAGCTCAGTTGCAAGTAGAAGACAGACGCAAAATCCAATTTGTCAGCGTTACTTACGGCGGTGACGAGCAAGCAGTAGACTTGGGTCAAGCTATAATTGCCCACGTAAATAACTTGCTAGACTTAGACAAATTTGCCTTAGAAGGCACTCAACTGCGAGTAGACCGCTGCCGAGTTCAGAACGACGAGCTGGTTTTCTACGGTTGGGCTGGTATCGAACAGTTCCCCAAAGGCAAGCGCTAAACCTCAGCAAGCTGAGGTTTGCCCAGCCATCTAGTTTGGAAAAAGAGCATTTTTTAGTTAGCAAACAACCCGCACCGGCGGGTTTTGCTTTAGATTTTAGATGGGAGGAAAAATCTAAGATATAAAATCTCGCATCTAAAGTCGATCGACGCAAAATCAGCACTGAGGTTGATTCGATCTGGCAAATTATTTTGATAGATTTAAATAATAAATTAAACCACCCTCAAGAATAAAGATGCTCGGATTTTATTTATTTTGTATCTACGTTGCAGTCTTGTCCGTGTTGGCCGGGCCGAACCACCGCGGGTCTGAGAAATGGTGGGTAGAAATTGTCACCGATTTGCCCCACTGTACCTACTATTTTGGCCCCTTCGACACCGACAAAGAAGCCTCCAGCAATATTCCCGGCTACGTCGAAGACCTCGAAAGCGAGGGAGCTAAAAGGGTTAGTATCCGCATCAAACGCTGTCAGCCTTCGCATCTTACCATTTGCGAAGAAGAATTATCAGCAACTGTAGAGATTTAAAAAAGTTGAGTTTTGACTTAACTCAAACCTCAACAATAATATAAACACACTCTTCTTCTAGTCCTTACCTTGCGGACTTTGTATGTCTAGCAGTGACTTACAGCCACCCAGCCTAAAACTCTCCTCCACCAAAATGCTGATTTGATGCAGCACTTACTCTCAAAAATTACCTGCGTCAAATCAGCACTGAGGATGAGGCGATCGCTCCCATTGCGTTGATAAATTGAGAAGAGTAAAAACTACTTAAGTCTTCCCAGAGGTAAATATGTTTGAAATCTCTATGTTGGGTATGTTTTTCACGGCTTTTTGGCTACTAGGTCAACCTACTAGCAGCACTCGACGCGACGAATGGTGGGTAGAAGTTGATACAGATTCGCCAAAGCGTACCTATTACTTCGGGCCCTATGACAGCAGACAGGAAGCTTCCGACAACTCGAACGACTACATCCGAGACTTGGAAAACAAAGGATCTAAAAAAATTAGCATCAACATCAAACAAGGTAGCCAACCTACTCAGCTAAGAGCTAGCGAAGAGTCTTGAGAAGGTGGGAAAGTGCAAATTACGGGCGAAGAAAAGTTGACTTATTAACAGGGTATTTTTCAAATGAGATCGCGCTGGCATACAGTAGGGACACAACAATGCTGTGTCCCGATGAAATAGTGAAGAAAGGGTATTATCTGCGTCCGAGAAATGCACGCTTTTTCAATTAAAACAGCAGGAGTCCCGCAGTCTAACGGTACTCCGGTGAGTGACGGGAGGAATGCGCGTGAGGCTCAAGAGCTGAACAAATTATCTATAAAAATAACAGAATTTCTTCCATACGTAATACAATATTGTCATGAAACAAGTCCTGACAGTATCTACAATTATTTATGTTATGCCTGGGAATTGTCACCCTTGATTTAAAACATCGATTTTAACTAGATAAAGAGAAAAGCCGATCGCCAAAAGATACAATTAAAGTGCGATCGGCTAATTGCGAGAGCCATTTTTCCGGTATACCAGATTCTCCGTAAAAAGCCCCCGCCAACTGTCCGTAAACCGCACCAGTTGTATCCGCATCGTCGCCCAAATTCACAGCCAACAAACAGCCTTCGGCAAAAGAAGAACTGTTGTAAAACGCCCAAAGTGCCGCCTCCAAAGACTTGACAACATAACCAGTACCTTTAATTTCAGGAGGTTGTCGCAATTTAAAAGAACCCGCCGCAATCTCATCAATCTCTGCTACCAGCGGATTTGCGGCCCAATATCCCGAAATAGGACAATATCTTTCCGACAGCAACACATCTTTAGCAACTCCATTCACCGCCCCCGCAATTAAAGCACCCAAATAACGGCAAGCATCCACACAAGTAGCAGCACCGTGAGTAGTTCTCGAACTTTCTCCAGATTTTTCTATGACTTCCAAAGGATTTGTAGCATAAAACAAAGGCACGGGAGCCAAGCGCATAATCGAACCGTTGCCAGCAGTCTGAGCATCGGTAAAACCGCAGTAAGGTTTTCTTGTATCTTCAAACTTCCAAAGAGCTTGCTGAACCGTATTGCCAATATCAAAACACTCGCCCGTACTGCTCAAATGTCCGTCTCGCCACCACCGCAAATAAGTTTCTAACTGATGGACTGGATCGAAACCTTGCTTCTCAATCAAACTTTGGGCCAAACAAAGCGCCATCGAAGTATCATCCGTCCACTCACCCGGTTGCAGTCGAAACGGGCCACCGCCAATCATATCGTTAATAGGTGTAAAAGTTCCGGGGCGACAGAACTCTAAAGTTGTTCCCAAAGCATCGCCAACTGCTAAACCTAGGAGACTGCCGCGATAACGTTCAATTTGTTGCATAACGTAATTAAAAATCAATAATTAGTAAGCCCGTTATTATTGAATTATCATATAGCAATCCTTGCAGGAGTCGTGAATTTTTTACCCCTCCCCAACTCTCCCCGAACTCGCGGGGACGGAGTAAGAAATTCACAAATGATGCGAGGATTGCTATAGCTTGTCAAAACTATTTCTCTCTTCTCCTCTCTATTCTCTTTCTCTGTGTCCTCTGCGCCCTCTGCGGTTAATAAAAAAAATCTTGTTCACAAACGAAGCTGAGCCAAAAGACCGATCGAGCTAATATTGATGTTAACCTGTCCCTACCTGAACTCAGACCTGTCCATGACACCCGATGCCACCGCCGGAGCCGCTGCCGCCCCTCAATCAACACCCGAAGTCAGCTTGGAGCTGCAAGTCAGACTCAAAACCGAAGATGGACAGCTACTGTTGCTACTCCCCCCAGAAACCAATAGCGAACCCGCAACAGCCTCCGCCTCGACTTGGACTGAACTTTGGCAGCAGCTAAAAGTCAGACTGAACGCAGGAGAACGCTTTTGGCAGCCAAACGCAGAAGTACAATTGATGGGGAACGATCGACTTTTAGATATCCGCCAACTGCAAGAAATCGCCGATGCCCTCTCCGAAGTGGAACTGCAACTCAAACGAGTCCACACCAGTCGCCGCCAAACCGCCGTTGCCGCAGCTACAGCAGGCTATTGTGTAGAACAGCAGCCTCCGGTTTCTTCCCTGAATAAAGCCGCCGCTGAAAAACCGCAATCGCTGGCGGAACCTTTATATTTGCAGATGACAGTGCGATCGGGCGTAGAAATTCGCCATCCGGGCACCGTCGTACTTTTGGGAGACGTAAATCCCGGCGGCTCAGTCATCGCCGGAGGCGATATCCTAGTTTGGGGCCGTTTGCGGGGAGTCGTGCACGCCGGTGCCGGTGGCAACACCAAAAGCGTGATTATGACCTTGCAGATGGAACCGATGGTGATTAGGATTGCTAAGTATGTTGCCAGAGGCCCAGAAACCTCACCCGCTCAGTTTTTCCCGGAAGTCGCCTATGTGACGCCCCAAGGGATTCGGATCGGTAGAGCCTCTGATTTTGACAAATCGCAGTTAGTCGGGGGTAATGAGTAATCGGTAATTGGTAATTGGGAATTGGTAATGGGTAATTTGTAATACTATTTCTTTTTAAGCCTGCACTTGATAATTTTTCCCTTGGCTAAATCAGCCACTAAAGGACGATTTTAAAATTAAGTGCAGTTTCATATAGAATTAGTATTACAAGGACAGTTTTGAGTGTTAAGTTAATTCACTGAATAACAAATTACTGCCAACTTCCCAAATAATAATTGCTAATTATCAACCAATAATAAAATCAATTACCAATTCCCAATTACCAATTCCCAATTACCAGTTACTAATTCCCAATCATCAATTCCCAATAAATCTAAAATCGCTTATGGCTCGCATTATTGTTGTTACATCAGGGAAAGGCGGGGTAGGAAAAACCACCTCCACAGCCAATCTCGGCATGGCTTTAGCTAAGCGGGGGCGCAACGTTGCTGTAATTGATGCCGATTTCGGTCTCAGAAATTTAGACTTGCTGCTAGGCTTAGAAAATCGGATTGTTTACACGGCATTAGAAGTTCTCGCTGGAGAGTGCCGATTAGAGCAAGCTTTGGTGAAAGATAAGCGGCAGCCGCGCTTGGTGCTGTTGCCGGCTGCCCAAACTCGGATGAAAGATGCCATCAGCGCCCAGCAAATGAAGCAGCTTGTGGGGATGTTGGGAGCAAAATACGACTATATTTTGATCGACTCTCCTGCTGGCATTGAACAAGGTTTTCAAAATGCGATCGCGCCGGCTCAAGAAGGGATAATTGTCACCACTCCCGAAATCGCTGCTGTCCGCGATGCCGATCGAGTCATCGGCCTGCTGGAAGCCAACAACGTCAAGAAAATCAACCTGATCGTCAACCGGATCAGACCCGCAATGGTGCTGGCAAATGATATGATGTCGGTGCAAGACGTGCGGGAAATCCTCGCCATTCCGCTGTTAGGCGTGGTTCCCGACGACGAGCGCGTCATCGTTTCCACCAACCGAGGCGAACCATTAGTATTGTCGGAAACGGCCTCTTTAGCTGGAACTGCCTTCGACAATATTGCCCGCCGCTTAGAAGGCGAAAAAGTTGATTTTCTAGATCTCAATCCCCATCGAGAAAACTTCTTTACTCGCCTCCGCAAGTTCTTAAATACTAAAATTATGTGATGTGCTGCAATATGGGCGATCGATCTTTAACAGCAGCGACTTCATCAAAAAAACTAGCCCAAATTTTCCCCCAGTGACACCAGTTCCCAAAAAGAATGAAACTGTAGGTCAACTTTAAACCATTAGGGAATGAGTGATTCCCCAATCGAAAATCGAAAATCGTATAACGTTTTCTATGCCTAACCCTTGACAAATCAGCCTGACCCATGATACACACACTTCTCGAACGACTTTTCCCGCGCACCCCTGACAACAGCCGCGACGAGGTAAAACGGCGCCTCAAACTGGTTCTAGCCCACGATCGCTCAGAACTCAGCCCAGAAATGGTTGAGTCGATGCGCCGAGAAATTCTAGAGGTGGTGTCTCGCTACGTGGAAATCGATACCACTGGGTCTGAGTTCTCGCTGGAGAGCGACCAGCGGGCCACAGCACTAATTGCAAATCTTCCGATCCGGCGAGTCAGGATCGAGCATCCACCGGAGAATTTGCCCAAGAATTTGCCCCCGAATCGGCCCGAAAATCGACCCGAATATGTACCGGAGTATGTAGTCGAAATTCTCCCCGACACTACGGAGTGATAGGGATTGAGATTTTATTGTCAGGCAAAGAGTTCGATTCGAGCCGATCGGCATTTAAATTAAACTATAGCAACCGCTTTCGTCGGTTAGAAAATAGACTACAATTAGTGGCCAGTTTTGCAGAGCGAGCGCGCCGACTTTTGGGCCCAAACTGTACATTTATACATCCTTCATCAGGTCATCCGAGCGATCGAGTTAAATGGCATGAAAAAAATCGAAGTTGCTCAAGAGTTGGGCCTCCGTCGCAACACCATCGACGCCACAAGTCGATGGTATTGCATCACAGGAGACTTCCAAGCGGAGGGCCTTGTGGAAACGGCCTGGTAATGGTCACTTGCATCACAAAACAGAGTCAAGTTCCGAGAGTTCAAAATACACAAGCACAATAACCCAAGTTGAGAATACACAACTGTGGGAGGCAGGGCATGATTACTTTGTACTCAGACCCAAAAAATAATTAAGAGTTGTCATCCCTATTGACATCTGCACAGTTAGCTAATATTCTTATTATTTAAGATTAAAAATTCTACAACTATTTCCAGCAAAAACTTAAAAAAGTTTTCAAGTCCGCGCCTCCCTCCATAACCACTTCTAATAAAGAGGAAGATTGAATCATGGCAGTATCTCTGAGCAAAGGACAACGGATATCGCTTGAGAAAATTTCACCCGGTCTCTCAGAAGTATTCATAGGACTGGGATGGGACGTTAAAGCTACAGACACGGGCTCTGACTTTGACCTAGACTCATCATTGTTCCTCTTAGGTGCTAACGAAAAATTAATTTCTGACAACCACTTCATTTTTTACAACAATCTCACAAGTCCAGATCCCGACAAATCAGTGCAGCACCTGGGAGATAATCTCACGGGGGCCGGCGAGGGGGATGATGAAGTTATCAAAATCAACCTCAAAAAAGTGCCTAATGATGTCCAAAAAATTCTTGTAACTGTAACCATCCATGAAGCACAGCAACGCCGTCAAAATTTTGGTCAGGTGCAAAATGCCTTCGTGCGGCTCGTTAATGCCCAAACACAACAGGAAGCTGTTCGCTATGACCTGGTAGAAGATTATTCCATAGAGACAGCACTGATCATGGCTGAACTCTACCGGAAAGACGGCGAGTGGCGTCTCAATGCAGTGGGCTCAGGTTATCAAGGTGGTTTACAAGCATTACTCGATCGCTATAGCTAAAAGGTAAAACACATGGGAATTAACCTACAAAAAGGACAGCGCATCTCGCTTTCCAAAGAAGCACCCGGGCTAACAAAACTGATGTGCGGATTAGGGTGGGATGTGGCGAAACGCTCCGGTGGAGGTTTGTTTGGGGCTTTTAGCAGTGCTCCCGATTATGACCTGGATGCCTCAGTGATTTGTTTAGATGGAAATGACAAAGTGAATGATATGACCAATATCGTTTATTTTGGCAATCTCTCCCACCGTTCAGGAGCTATTACGCATCTAGGTGATAATTTGACTGGAGCGGGAGAGGGAGATGACGAGCAAATTCTCGTCGATTTATCTCGAATTCCCTCGCAAATTGTCAAACTGGTTTTTACAGTTAACATTTACGATTGCATTGCACGCAAGCAAGACTTCGGACAAGTTCAAAATGCGTTTGTGCGTTTGGTTAATACGTCTAATAATCAAGAACTTGCAAAATACAACCTCTCAGGTTCTGAATACAAAGGCATGACGGGGATGCTGATGGCAGAAATCTACAAGCATAATAATGAGTGGAAAATGGCAGCCATCGGTAACGGTGTTAAGGTTAATGGGTTACAGGAACTTGTGAAAACCTATGCTTAACAACTCCTTCGGTACATAGATGCTCCTTACTTGCTGGAATCAGAAGTGGACAACAACGATGAATACCCTTTGTTTTGTTGAAATACCTGAAGTAATCAGCGTAATTTACATGAGATGAAAAATACGTTATGTTACGAGAAAAAATTCCTACACTCAGTCAATGTCGCTGTACGATCGCCTAGACTTAACCAAACACAATCGCAAGCTAAAACTCCCCCTCTCTCAACGGCTAAACCTGACTAGAACCCCCAAACTCTGCTGTCACGGCTGTCGTTCCCGTATCCACCCTCAGTGGGAGTTTTGCCCTTCCTGTGGAATAGTTCTAATTGATAATGATAGCGATTTTCGCCGTTGTATTTGGGTAGATGTATCAGGAATGGATGTCGCACCCGAAAATAAAGAAGCGATCTTTTCCCTACTGATGGACGCTTTCTCCAAACTCTACGGCGCATTTAGAAGCATCAAGGTATTTTTGACCTCCGAGCCCCCCGATCGCAAAGAGTGGGGCGAAGATTTTACTCATGTTTATATATTCGTTGATAGCCAGCCGGTTGACTATCTCGGCGTGGCTAGCTTCAAATCGGCAATGGTTACAGATCGGGCGATTATTCGGATTGACCAAGTATTCTATGCTTCTTACAATGCCAGCCTTAGTCTCAATCAACTATCTAACTTAATTGCAAATACCATTGCCCATGAAATAGGACATACACTAGGACTCGATCATTCTGCACTTCCGACCGATGTCATGCACAATGGACTCCTTCATACTGTTCATAGCTTAATGCCTCCCTCATTTCACCCAGAGCAAATAAACTCCATGAACAATGCTATTCGCAGATATCAAGCCTTGAATAATTGATGGGCTAGAACCAGGAAATAGCTGAATTTAGAGATCGAATTCCACAGGATTAATGCCCACAGCATGGCAAGCTTCTTTGACAACCTTCTTTTCATCTTTGTCAAAATTACCATCCGCACCACCGATAATAATGCCAATTTGGATGACGGCACGACCTTGGTCTAGTTTTTTATTAAGTTTCCCTATCGCTTGGATAGCCTCAATTTTACCAAAATCGAAGTCCTGTGAGAGCTTCTCACAATAAAAATCAAATTTTTGCTTCAACTCCGACGCCGGAAAAATTTGGAGTGTTTCATTGGAAATTATTAGAGCCGCCGTTTTTTGTCTTTCCTCGGTATTGATAGTGCCATCAGCAGCAGCAATCAATGCACATATTGCCATTGAGGCATCAGCAAAATCATTATTTTTAAACTTGGAAATATTGGTTTGCAGAGAAACATTGATTTGTGATACGTTCTGCTTTAATTTCTCCCAGAAAGTCATTTTTTCTCCTATTTGGTGAATGAGATATGATGTTTGCGACCGGAGTCACAGTAATCTAAGCTGCTCTTAACTTGCCAAGCAATTGCCAGACCCTGTAAGATCCTTAAGTTGATGAATTACACTCCTGTAGTGTATCATGGTTCTTGAGGTTTTAGATTGATCAAGTCAATCTTCATAACTAATCGCTCTTTCATAGGTTTTTTCGTGGTCTATCTTACTTAATAACTAATCGCTCTTTCGAGAGGATCTTGTAACTGAAGTTCTAAGGGTCGGTCAGAGCGAATTTCTAAACCAGGTAAGTCATGTTTGACTAACATTTTTTCGCCTGTTTCAGCAGTTGCCGACGGCCATAGTACCCAGCGACTGCCAGGGGAAAGAGTGCTTAAAGTTGCAGAGTTTTGAGTCAGCCAAATTATCGGCAGTTTCGACCGATTATCGATCGCATCTTCCCCAGCATTAACCGCCGCTAAAGTTTCCAAAACTACCCGGTTCCCCGAAACAAGTCCAGTCCCGGCAGTCCAAAGTTTGACGTTTAACAGGCGCTTGCTAGCATAGAAGTAAAGAGACGCAGCTACTGTCACGGCTCGTTCAAATTCTTCTGGCTGCCACGCCGCAGCGCTGTCGAGAGCAATAATAATTTCTTGACCGCCGGCTGCAACTTCTAACTCTCTCACCCGCAGTTCTCCGTAGCGGGCGCTGGTGCGCCAGTGAATCAGGCGGGTGGGGTCTCCGTGGCGGTAAGGTCTCAGGTTGCGGGTGAGACCTTCGGTAGCAGTTTGCGATCGACTGCGATTGTAAAATTGCGGGCTGTCTTCTTGACCGATGCGATCGATCAAAGGACAAGTGCTCAACGGCAAAACCTTTGGATACACAACCGCCACCGCTTTGACTGCGCGACTGCGTCTGCACCAAAACAACCCTAAAGGTGCCGCCGTCCTCAAGTTTACCTCTTGCCAACGATAGACGCCGCGCTGCCGGACTTCTAGATAGTATGTATCCCTGTATATACTGTTAGGGTCTATGACTTCGATCGGGCGGACAACCGGTTCTCCCAATACAAACGGCAAGATGTCTATCACTTGCAACAAAGTCTTAGGTTGGCGGGCGCGATTTTCGATTTCTAGTTCGACGGTGATTTGATCGCCCGCACTCACCGGTTCGATCGGGCGGCGACGGACTTCCAAGGCACGGAGCGATTTTCCCGGCAAAACCGCCGCTACTGCCAACAGCGCCAAACCCCCACCGCTGAGCACGTACAGCCACCCAGACATTGTATTAGTCGCCGACCCAAAAAAGAAAACCGTCATCCCCGACAGCAGCCAACCGGCGTAGGCAGGGGTAACAGCACGATTTTCGAGCCAGTCGGCAATTTTGTGACCGATGTTCATAGGAGTTAAAATTGTTAATTACTCGATCGCCCAATCAAGCCTAATTGTAAAATATTCTCAGCATTTAACACCGAATTAGCTGCGAGGGATTAGATTATAAATCGGGCATTTTTTCGCAATAAATCTACATTGACCCGCCCAAAAACGGATACCCTGCCACGTACACTCAGTCAGGGTCGATGCCCAAATTTTAGACTCTAGTTCCTGCTCCCAGATTAATCTGTGGAGTAAATCTAAAATCTAAAATCTAAAATCTAAAATCGATTGACTGGAGACCAAAAAATGAACCCATTAAACAATCCTACACCCGTTCAACCAGAGGCTCAAGGCCGCCGACGAACACCGCCACCGCCCCCGCCCTTGGCTGCAACTCCCGCACCGCCTCCAGCGCCGAGTGTGCCCCCCGCAGCCCAGCAGCAGCGGCCTGTTGAGACACCCGTCAGTACGATCGAACAAATGGTCAGAGATGCCCATGCAGCGAGCGCTTCCGACATTCACATTCGAGTCGGCCAACTACCTCGATTTCGGATTCGGGGCGTGATGCAAGTAGCAACTAACCACCCCAAAGTAACCCCAGAAATTTTTGAAAATTACCTAGCCGAAATTCTCACCCCCGAACAGAGAAAACAGTTTGCAACTACCAAGGAATTAGACTCAGCAATTTTTTACCCTGGCTTCGTGCGGTGTCGGCTAAACTGTTTTGATTCCCTCAGCGGCGGTGCCATAGTATTGCGGTTGATTAGTTTGGAAATACCTACTATCGATTCCTTGAGGTTGCCAGAAGTTCTCAAAAATATCATTTTGCGATCGCAGGGATTAATATTGGTTACAGGGCCTACCGGTTCGGGGAAATCCACAACCGTAGCTGCGATGATCGACCACCTCAATCAGATGGAGCAAAAGCACGTAGTTACAATTGAAGACCCGATCGAATTCATTCATCCTTCTAAAAAATGCTTGGTCAGCCAGCGGGAAGTCGGCTTGCATACCCACGAGTTTCAGCAGGCTTTGCGCGCAGTTTTGCGGGAAGATCCCGATGTAATTCTGATCGGGGAAATGCGCGACAGAGTTACCATCAATACAGCTTTGCAAGCAGCTCAAACTGGTCACTTAGTATTGGGAACTCTCCACACTCGCAGCGCCATTAACGCTATTAATCGGTTGTTGAACCTCTACCCACCTGAAGAACAACAGGCGATGCGGCTTCAAATTTGCGATTCTTTAGTAGCGGTAATTGCCCAACTTTTGCTGCCAACAGTTGACAACCGTCGGGTAGCAGTTCACGATATTTTGGTGAATACACCTGCTATGCACGATTACTTGATGAAAGGTGCTGATGATGAAGCTTTCCGGTTGATGGAACATGATACTTACGAAGGAATGCAGATTATCAACCAAGGTCTTTACAAACTGGTGCTAGAAGGCAGAGTGACGATCGAAGAAGCAGCAAAAACTTCTCCTGAAGCCAGCGATTTAGACCGCCGCTTGCGGACAGGAGGCTACGATGTTGCCGACGCTCGCGGCTTTGAAGGCAGCAAAAAAGAACGCACCGTTCGCGCCTAGTAGCAGCACACATACAGGGGTAGGCACTGCAGGACTACCCCACCCCTCAAGTAACAAGATTTTGAGCAGACGGAAATATTTGATTAAGATTTTTGTGCGTATTTTTACTTAAGCTTCACTTTCATTTAGTAACAAAAAATACATTTTAATTAAATAGTAAAGTGCTAGAATCAATGTCTAGTGTATTGTTAAGTTTTTTAAATGTAGACCCTACTTTACATAAACTTTAAAATTACGTGAAAACTCACAGGTTATTGCAAAGAAATAGTAAAGATATGTTCAGAGTATTGGCAGCAATCAGCAATTTAAGTATATAGTTGTAGTGACAAATTTTCGACAGAAAACATTCCGACTTAGCCGATATTTGCAGCTCGCAGAAGTAAGCAGGTTACAAAAGGGCTTAATAAAACTACAAGCCGAGCCGATCGCGTGTCTTTCCCATTAACTAGCTTTTCGTCGTCGAAAAAATCCTAAAACCCACCAGAATTTTAAAGATTCTGTTCCTCGAAAATTTGTTTAACAACGCGCTTATCAGCAAGGGTATTTCTAGAATTTAAAGGAGAAAAAAAAGTGAAGAGTGCATTTAACCAAAGAGAAGTGTTTGAAGGTGCCAGCAAAGCGGAAATAATCGATCGCATCCAGCAGCTAGTTCGCCCCGGTTCCCCGGAACCCCAAGATCCTGAAATCCTCGCGGCCTTACAAACTCTCACCGCACAGCTAATCTCCGCCTATCAAGCAGACGGACAATTAGAAAGCGAACCTTTTAGCGACGTGCGCGATCGCACTATTCACCTATACGCATCCGCCTGCAGCAGCCAAATCAAAGGAAAAACCATCCTCATCACCGGTGGAGAAGGATGTGTCGGTCGTTTCTTAATCGCAAAACTCCTCGAATTAGGCGCAACTAAAATCATTTCCGCAGACAACGCCCGATGTCACAACCCCGAAGAAAATCTCCCGCTTTTTACCAGAGAAGGTGCTGTAACTTTCTATGCCGCCGACATTCGCAACCTCGACGCGCTCAAACACATATTTGAGGTAGAAAAACCAGCAATTGTTTTTCACCTAGCAGCCCAACGCCAACCCGGACTAGCTGAAATCAAAATCCGAGAAACAGTTACAACCAGCCTGTTAGGATGTAAACACATCATCCAACTCTGCGAAGAATACGGCGTAGAACATTGCATCTTCTCTTCTACAGGCAAAACATCTCGATATTTTACAACCGAAGTTTACGCCGCCTCGAAAAAGTTTGCCGAATGGCAATTTGCTAAAGCAGCTCAAGAAGGAGATGTCACTTACGGGATGGTTCGCTTTACCCATATGTTGGAAAATAGCTTGTTCTGCGAGCAAATGTCCAAAAAAGTAGAGCAAGGTAAAACTGTCAACGTTCACGCTCCCCACCGTTACGTAACTGCTCAAAATCTGGTCGAAGCCGTACATTTATTGCTGAATTCTTTGGTTGTGTCCGTTCCCGGCAAACTGAAGTTTGTCGCAGTAAGTAATCTCGGTTGGCCGACAGAAACCTTGGAAGTAGCTCTTTATAAAATTCTTGAATCAGGCAAAAATCTGCCGATTTATTTTCAAGGACTTTTGCCGGGATATGAAGAACCGTTTTTCCTAGGACAGTTTGACTGGAAAAAGCCTACAGACATTCACCTCCTAATTAATGTCTTGGAAGATCCTTTTAGAAGTGTTAACGATGCTGGCGACATGGTGAGTGTAGAATTAGCTCCTTTTTCTTTGCCCGTATTAGATAAACAAGTTTCAAAGCTGGAAAGCTTAATCATCGATCCAGATTTCCCCGAAGTGCAAATCAAGCACGCTCTTGTCGCAGCGGAAAAAGAAGTCATTGCTTCCTCTTTTGCGTGGAGTGCGCCTGAAGACTTGTTGAAGATTTTGCAGTGGGGAATCAATCCCAAGAAATTGCAAGGTTACGGAACAGAAATCGCTGACTATAGCGAGATTATCGAACTCCTCCTGCAAGGAATCTGCGGGCGACTTAACCAAGAAGTCTTGCACAATGCTGGAGTTACGGCAGATGAGTTTGATGACTTAGTTGAGAGTCTTTCTACCCTGGATTCGATTCAAGCAGAAGTGGGATATTTGCGATCGATATCGAGATATCTAAGAGAATTTGCACCCCCCGCACAGTTCACCACCAAAAAATCTGAACCTGTTGCTATCCGCGATGCAGCGTAGCTTGAACATAGTTTTGAGTTGGGAGATTACTTCCTGAGTTCCCACCCACAGGGGATGAGTTATATCAATTCCGGTTGCACGAGCGAAATGATTGTTGACTGTTGACTGTTGACTGTTGAAGGATGGGTCTAAAAACTGAATGGTTAAGTGTTAACTCTTGACTCGATTTTATTATTCCCCTGCAACCGGATTTGATGTTAAACATCGACTAAGTGTTTAGTGGATTAAAAATAGAACACGTAGAAACCTGGTTTCTTTTTGAAACCGGGTTTCTCCAGTCTGGGCTTGTTTGATGTTTAATTAAATTGAGTGACTTAACATTGTCAGAATTGACATGATATGATCTTACTGGAAACCGCACAACCGCAATCAAATTAATTTTTAGTGAGGAGGCTAGTCCTAATATTTTTAGGAGGACTTAAGTTCTCACAACAAATGTGAGAAGGGTGATTGTTGGCGGGCATGATATAATCATACTTTAGATAGCGTGGCGCAGTGAGTTAACAAAGATGCAATAAGATTAAATACACTCAATGAACGCAAAAAATAAAATTAAATTAAGGTACTAGAATTGTGGAAATTAATCAGCTAATGTTCCTATTGATTGATGTTGTGCTATTGGCGATCGCCCTGATCCTTCTAATTCCCGTTGCAGTTCTATTTCTAGAATGCAGTGCAGCTTTCTTGTCCGGCGAGGGCGAGACAGCGGAAACTAAAGCGCCCCGCCCCAAAGTAGCAGTTTTAATTCCCGCTTACAACGAAGCAGCAGGAATTGCCGCCACCATCTCCACCATATTGCCACAGCTAACACCTCAAGACCGCCTCTTAGTGATTGCGGACAACTGTACGGACGCCACGGCAGAAATCGCCCGTAACTGCGGTGCAAGTGCGATCGAGCGCCAAGACACACAACGCAAGGGCAAAGGATACGCACTGGATTTTGGCTTGCAGTCGATCGAATCCGACCCCCCAGAAGTAGTCATCATGGTTGACGCCGACTGCATCTGTGGGCCAGACTCTATAGAAAAATTAGCCAGGGTTGCAGTTGCTCAACAAAGACCAGTGCAAGCAACTTATCTCATGGAACAGCCACCAAATCCTACTCCCAAAGATTCCATTTCTGCTTTAGCATTTCTTGTGAAAAACTTAGTCCGTCCCAGCGGATTAAAACAGTTAGGATTCCCATCATTACTAACAGGTACTGGCATGGCTTTTCCCTGGTCGATAATTCGATCGGTGTCCCTAGCAAGCAGTAATATTGTTGAAGATATGCAGATGAGTTTGGATTTGGCGATCGCCGGACACCCAACAGTATTCTGCCCCGAAGCCAACGTCACCGGCTGTTTGCCACAGCAGCAGCAAGCAGCTAAAAGTCAAAGAACCAGGTGGGAACACGGTCACATACAGACATTGTTAACTCAAACTCCCCGGCTGACAGCAGCTTCAGTCGAACAAAAACGTTTTGACTTATTGGCGATCGCCCTCGACTTATCCGTCCCTCCCCTATCGCTTTTAGTCGCGATCTGGCTAGCTGCTTTTGCCACCTCTTTACTAGCAGCAATTTTGGGAACATCCTCAATTCCCGCCGTCTTGTTAGCAGTACAAGGATTGCTGATTTTAGTTTCAATTGTCGGCGCTTGGGCAAAATTCGGGCGTGCCGATATTTCTGGCTCAACTCTCTTATCTGTACCTTTTTACATCCTTTGGAAAATCCCTTTGTATCTAGGTTTTCTCCTGAAGCGGCAAACTAAATGGGTGCGGACAGAACGCGATGTTTAATATTGAAATTGAGAATTTTTAACCCCAGATATCAGCAGATAAACACAGATGAACGCAGATATAATTGTATCTGCGTTCATCGGCGTTTATCGGCGGTTAAAAAAACATATATAAAAACTTAGGGATGAGAATTAAATAAAATCCACTTTTCATGACTGTTGTGGGATGGGCCTAAGAGCCCGCCCAGAAAGGACGGGCTCTTAGGCCCATCCCACAAGAAAAAAGGGAAATTATTTAATTGACGATCCTTACAAAAAGTTCACTGCTTCACGGGAATTTCAATCACAAACTCAGCCCCCTCACCGGGCGCGGAAAAGCACATTAGCTTCCCGCCGTGTTTCTCTACCACAATCTGATAACTTATACTCAACCCTAAACCAGTACCTTTTCCCACAGCTTTTGTAGTAAAGAAAGGGTCAAATATTCGCGATCGTACTTCCTCCGTCATCCCCCGACCATTATCAGCAATATAAATTCTCACCAAGTTTAGGTCGCATACCTCAGTCCGAATCTTAATCCTTCGCTCAAAAATTGGAGATAAAGGATTTTCTAGTTGGGCAGTTGTCTCCGGTCGCCCAACTCCTAACTCCACTGCATCAATTGCATTGCTCAAAATATTCATAAACACCTGATTTAACCCAGAAGCATAACAATTTACGTTCGGCAGTTGACCGTATTCTTTAACTACCTCAACCCCATGTCCGAGTGCATCCTTTTTCAACCTGTGCTGCAAAATTAGCAGAGTCGAATCAATCCCGGAGTGAACATCCACTGGTTTCATCTCGGCTTCATCCAGGCGTGAGAAATTCCGCAGCGACAGCACAATATTGCGAACGCGATCGACCCCAACCTGCATTGATTTTAGAATTTTAGGCAAATCTTCTTGAATAAAAGCCAGGTCAATATCTTCTGTTCTAGCAACAATCTCAGGATTAGCATTCGGGTAAGACTCCTGGTACAGCTCAATCAATCCCAGCAGCTCCGAGCTATAATCGCTAGCATGGAGAACATTGCCATAAATGAAATTAATCGGATTATTAATTTCGTGAGCAACCCCCGCCACCAACTGTCCCAAAGAAGACATTTTTTCAGTTTGAATTAGTTGAGTCTGCGTCGAGCGTAATTGGGACAAAGTAACTTCTAATTGTGTCGCTTTTTCTCTCAATTGCCCCTCAGACAGTCGCAAAGCATCCTCCGCTAACTTGCGATCCGTAATGTCCTGTATCGTCCCAAATAACTTAATCACCTTACCGCCATCAAAAATAGCTTGCGCCTTAAGATAAATATATCTGACAGCTCCATCAGCGCGCAAAATTCTCATCTCATAATCGCAAGGATTTCCTAATAGACTAATCTGCTCTACTGCCTCTAACCACAACTTTAGGTCATCTGGATGAATTTGCTTCCTCTGTTCTAAAATAGTCGGTTCTGGTAGTTTAGGGTCAAGGCCAAAAATTCGGAATACTTCCTCCGACCAAGTTAATTTATCCCCCTCCAAATCAAATTCCCAGTTGCCTAGGTGCGCCAGTTTTTGAGCTTCTTGCAGCTTAGCTTCTTTAGTCTTTAATTCCTGCGTGCGCTCTTCCACTCTCACCTCCAGCGTCCGGGAATAATCCTCCAACTGTTCCTTAGCCTCCGACAAATTAGCAACAAGTACCGCATTTTCTAGAGAGATGGCAGCTTGGGAAGAAAGTATTTTCAAAACTTCCAACCTAGTTGGAGAAAACGCTTCAGTAGCTAAATTATTTTCCAGATAAAGGAGACCTACGAGTTTGCTTTGATTCAGAATAGGAGTACAAAGCGCAGATTTCACTTGCTGCCTTTTAATATAGGGATCGTCTGTAAATAGACCTTCTCTAGCAGCCTGACTTAAAACTACATCTAAGTGCGTTTTTTCAACATAATTAATCACGGTTATTGGCAAAACATCTGCAGGAGATACTCTAGGGCATTGTTCAACTGCAACATCGGAAGACTCCACCGATGCCGCTGCTTGAATCAGCAATTTGCCTGCCTTGGGCATCAACAGAAAACCTTTTTGTGCCCCAGCATTCTCGATCGCCATTTTCATTAATTTTTCTAACAACTTGTCTAACACAATTTCACTAGCTAGTGCTTGAGATGCTTTAACAACAGTTGTCAAATCCAATAAACTGCTGTGACTGCTGCTCGTGCTATAATTAGTGCTAGTAATAGTTCGATCTCCGCTGGCTCTTCCTGCCGATACAGGGGGTAAAGAAATCGGATATTCTGACTCCAAATGTTTGACCTTGGCGGTTGCTCCCCAATGAATATAGCCGTAGTAAGCATCTATTAGATAACTCTGAGCCACTTTGTTTCGACCGCGAGCCAGATAAAATTCTGCCGCGCGTTCGTTGGCTAGCGCTTCTTCGTGGATGTATTCATTTTCCGAAGCTCCTTTCACTGCTCGATCGTAATACAGAGCAGCTTTTTCATATTGTCCCAATACTCGCGCTTTCTCTGCCTCTACCAAGTCATATTTATGCTGATAATTCCTCGGAGATTTCACAGCCCAATGCTTCATTTTTTTCTGAAGCGAAGCAACTTTTTTTAAGTATTTTTTCTGTTCAAATTTTGAAGCTGTGGGATACAAAGCTAAGAGTGCTAGGGAATAGTAAAAATTGTGGAGGGGAACATACATCATGCCCATCACAGCCTCAGAATAATTTGATGCCATAATGGCATTTTCAGCAGATATTGCATAATCTTTAAATAGGTAATTTAGCCATAACTTAGACAAATGTACTAGAAATATTACCAGATTATTTTGACCATCTCTTAATCTTGGTAGCATAGTTTCTTCATTAAAATTGTCGCCAGTCAATAGGCAAGGATTGGCTGTTTTACCTTGTAAGTTTAAGACAACTTGTGATCCAACTCTGGCTTGATAAATCATAAATTCATTCTTATAATTCACCAACATTTGAATATAGTGACTCTGCTTAGTCTCCACCGACTCCAGAGGTTCCCCACTCAAAAATATATAATTGCTGTAAAAACTAGCACAATAACAAGCATTGTTGACATCTCCCGTTTCCAGTCCACTCTGAATACCCTCAAGTAAACCGCTAAGACTTTCCGTGACGTGTTCAGACCAGTGACGGATAAAACCATTAAAAATTAGTGAAATTTGAGAGTTGTACAAGTTGGTGTGGAATCGTTCTAAAAGTGCCTGAGCCATTTGACCGTATCGGTATCCAGAATCCATATCGCCTAACACCCCACACTGGAGCGAAGCATAGTTTGAATACCCAACACTAGATAGTGGCGTATTCCCGTACTTAAGAGAAAGAGTAACAATTTTAAAAGCGATCAGTGGGAACATATCGGGTAATGCTATAAAAGCAGCCGGAACCATATTCGTTAAAATCCGTATAGCCGCAATTTTATTAGGGTCAGTCATTGGTGGCAGTTGTAATAAATCCTCAATCTGCTTATTTCTTAAAGCTAGTTTTGTGCGAAATAGCTCCATTAAAATATTGAGTCTTTGTGGATTTTTAGGTATGTACACTCCCAGCATTTTCAAAGCTTCTAGAGCTATATCTATCGAAGCTTGGGCTTGATTTTGATTGAAGTGAAAAATAACTTTTAGCTCATAAACGGGGAGTTTGTCTAGCAATTTTTTGGCGCGGGACATAATAACATTTGATAGGTAAAATGAGCGCTCAAAATCGGTATTTATATAGGAAGCTTCCAGTGCTTCGGAATGGATTTCCATGATTAAATCGTAGTGACTCTGCCAAACCCCATCGGGTAGAAGTTCTAGACCTGCATTAAAATATTTTAGCGCTGCTTGATAGGCGGCACAAGCCTTAGCTTTCTTACCTGCTATGAGATTCAATTTAGCTAGTTCAATTCGCTGTTCCTGATTTGTGATGAATTCCACCCCGATATTGAGTTGGTTGACAATATCAAAGATATTTTCTGCTATCTCCGATGCCGTAGGGGCGGTGCCCCCGTGCCGGCCGTGCAATAGCATGAAGCCGATTTTTAAGTGAGTTTGTTTTTTCTCGGAGTCAGGGATGAGAGAATAGGCGGCTTGCTGTACGCGATCGTGCAAAAACCTGTAATCAATTGAGCGTTGCATAATTGCGGGATGATTTTGATTGTTTTGTGGGATGGGCGTCCCGCCCCTTCGGTGTGTTTTCACGATTTCCTCATCAAACATCGGAATTTTGTAAGCATCGCTCATTGGCAGAATTAAACCAGCTTGAAGTGCATCCCATAAATCTGCCGCCGTTTCCGAGCCTGATTTTTCCCGAACAATTGCCAAATTTTCTAAATTAAAATGGTTGCCCATACAAGCAGCTAATTTTAATACTTGCTGCGTCTCCCCCGGCAGTTGTTGCAGATTCCGAGCAACTAATTCAACGACACTGTAATCTGCAATACCAGCGACTTCAATTTCCGTGATGTCCCACTGCCATGCACCAATAGTGAAATCAAAAACTAATAGTTGTTCAGAGTGAATAGTTGAAATAAGTTGAGTCAGAAAAAATGGATTTCCGCCAGTTTTATTAAAAATTAACTCCGTCAAAGACTTTAAGTTTTCAGTTTGATTACCCAAAGTATCGCATACTAGCTCATTGACGCTGCTCAAATCTAAACATGGGAGGATAATTTGATGCACTGCAGCACCAGTCTGTTGAATATTTTCGACAGTTTGAACTAACGGATGAGTCGAATTCACTTCGTTATCTCGATAGGCTCCTATCAGTAAAAAATATCGGCTATCCAGGTCAGTAACTAATTCCTGAATCAATTTTAAGGAAGCTAAATCTGCCCACTGCAAATCATCCAAAAATAGAACTAATGGATGTTCGGATCGGGCAAACATATTCATGAATTCTTTGAACAATCGATTAAAGCGATTTTGAGATTCTGTCGGCCCCAATTTGGGAACAGAAGGCTGCGAACCAATGATTATTTCGACTGAAGGAACAACATCAATAATAATTGCACCGTTATTACCCAGCCGTGACAAAAGCTTTTCTTTCCAAATTACCAAATCTTCTGAGCTTTTTGTGAATAACTGCTGCATCAATGACTCAAACGCTTGAGTTATTGCAGCATAAGGAATATCCCGCTTAAATTGGTCAAATTTCCCAGCAATAAAATAACCCCGCTGCCTGACAATTGGTTTGTGGATTTCACTGACAACTGATGTTTTACCGATGCCTGAGTAACCGCTTACCAACACCATCTCTGTATTCCCAAAGCTGACTCGCTCGAATGATGCCATCAAATCAGCGACTTCTTGTGTGCGACCGTAGAGTTTTTGGGGAATCAAAAATTGACCAGATTTGTCAAGTGTCCCTGGAATGAAATTTTCAATTTTGCCAGTAGTTTGTAGCTGAGTTAGACAATTTTCCAGGTCTGCTTTTACTCCAAAGGCACTTTGATATCTGTCTTCGGCATTTTTAGCTAGTAGTTTCATGACAAGGGATGAAATTATCTGCGGGACTTGATTGTTTAGTTGATGGGGAGGAACTGGCGTCACCGCAATGTGGCTGTGAATTAATTCTAAGGGGTCGGTTGAATTAAAAGGCAACTCTCCTGTTAGCATTTCATAAAAGGTGATGCCTAGAGAGTACAAGTCAGTCCGGTAGTCGAGGTCTCGGTTCATCCGACCAGTTTGCTCTGGGGATATATAGCCTAGAGTGCCTTCTAGCACCATAGTATTGCTATTTTGGTGGACTTCTCTCGATAGGCGCGTCGCCATGCTAAAGTCGGTAATTTTTACTTGTTTGAAATCTGGTGTTATGATAATATTTGAGGGTTTTATATCTTTATGAATAATCTGATTTTGATGCACTTCTCCGAGAGTTTGAGCCACTTGAATAGCTAGTGGCAAAAATTTCTGAAGTTTAATGCTTTTACCCGCTTGATGGTGCTTGAGAGATTGACCGCCACAATCTTCTAAGATCAGAGCGAAACTGTTGTTATATTTTTCTAAGCTATGGGGTTTGACAATCCCTTCGAGTTTGAGATTCGAGCTAATTTTGTATTCATGTCTCAAACGGGTAATTTCTTCTATTGTAGGGTACTCGGTATTGAGTGTTTTAATAATGACTGACGCTCGATCAGATTCCCTGACAGCGCGATAAATGATGGACTTCACACCAAGTTGAACAACTTCTGTGATTTTGTAACCGGGAAGTGTATTCATGGCTTTTATTCTGTGACGAAATTTTTAGTAAACATTGCGCTTGATATCGATCGAATCTCTGGCGAACTATACCTAAGTATTTTTTGTAAATTTGGTAACTGGGGATACCTTACAACCTAAGTAATTACTCAGGGATTTTTTAGATAGCGAGATGCCTAAACTTTGAAAGTGTCTGGACGGGCGGACAGCCAAACATCTGGTTTGAACTCCGACTTAATCATGTACGGTCTGACACCTCACCCAGTTAATTGCCATATTGTAACAAATTCTGTGATGCCGATCGCACACATGACAGACAAATTTTTATATACTCAAGGTTTTGCTCAACGTTTGAGTCCGCTAACCAACAACGAAGGGGACGCCCGGAGGACGAAAACGCAGGTTTAGGCGATCGAGAACATAATTAAACGTGATGTCAAACACAACAATTATTGATTTAAATCACATTTGCGTCGTGATTAAGTTACTAGCCTATAGATTCATTAATCAGGTGCATCACAATGGAAGAAGTCCTAGAATTGATTGAAAAGAAGAAGCAAGAATTTGCTAAAGCAGAGCTATTTGAGTTTATGCGAGACAAAAGCATAGACCCAAGACAACGCCTAGCTTTCGCTCCCTGCATTGCTCACTTTGCAATGAGTTTTGGTGAATTGAACCAGTCTATTTTCCGAGAAGAACCAACCAACGATCCTCTTCAGGCAATGATCAACAATCATACTTACGAAGACGATCATCACTGGTTGTGGTTTTTGGCCGACATGGAAACACTGGGTATTAATAACAAATCCTTGAAGTTCAGCGATGCTTTGAATTTTGTCTGGAGCGAACAACTAAAAGCTTCACGGTTGGTAACATATCAAATTTTTCGATACGCTTTTGGAGCCAGTCCAATCACTAAGCTAGCAATCCTGGAAGTGGTAGAAGCATCGGGTAACGTGTTCTTGTCAGCGACAGCATCAATTGCCGAAGAACTCCAATCAATTACTAAAAAGGAGCTTATCTATTTTGGCTATTTTCATTTGGATGTGGAAACAGGTCATACTACAGGGACGCCGGATGTTGAGCAATCGATCAAAAACATACCACTGACTATTGAGAGCCGTCAAGAGATTTTTGAGATAGTTGAAAATTTGTTTGAAATTTTCACGAAACAGATCGATCAACTTCTGGTTTATGCAAAAACCCATAGTTTTGACCAACCTTTTACCGAACCCCGCGAGATTTTGCAACCTTTAAAAGCTGCGTAGCTTACGAGATGTAAACTTTGGTACTTTTAGAACCAGATCGATCTTAGAATTAGACAAAGTCTATTACTTACAAGGAGACCTATCATGTCACAACTTAACAGCACTTCTTCTACGATAATGAATGAACTAGAACCGAATTTGATCCACACTTGGACTGAGAATCTGGATATTGCTCACACTTGGACTGAGAATCTGGATATTGCTCACACTTGGACTGAGAATTTGGAGATTTCTCACACTTCTCCCATAGCTGAAGATGAGAAAGTAGTGGGATAAAATCTGTTGGAAACTGAAAGGTTGCACTAATGTTAATTGGGGCTTTTTCGTGGGTGGGGGCGGGTTTACTTAACCTGTTTGTACCATTTAACGCGGTTGGTGAACCCGCCCCTACAAGTTCTTGGGAATGGTGGAACATCTCAAATAAAACCTGTTGAAAATAACTATTTAGCCTCGCTCATTTGGAGGCTGAATAGTTAGAAATTTTTCTCGTAAATACCCAAATTCAGCATCTACTATCTCTCTGTGATATGAGCCATTACGACGTTGTAATTGTGGGCGGCGGCCCCGCTGGGAGCACTGCTGGCACTCTGATCAAGAAATACAATCCCAATCTGAGCGTGCTAATCCTAGAGAAAGAAAAATTCCCTCGCGATCACGTTGGGGAAAGTCAATTGCCTCAAATTAGTGATGTGCTTCAAGAAATGGGATGTTGGGACAAAGTAGAAGCAGCCGACTTCCCAATTAAAATCGGTGCTACCTATCGCTGGGGAACAGATCCAAATCCTTGGGATTTTAATTTTATCAAGCCTGAACAGTTTAAAGATGAACAGCGTCCTGCTAAATTTGAGGGACAGAGACGGCAAACTGCTTTCCAAGTCGATCGAGCAAAATATGACGAAATTTTGCTGCGTCACGCGGAAGAAATGGGATGTTTAGTAAGAGAAGAAACCCCCGTTGTTAAAGTAGATACAGAGGGCGATCGCATTACCACCCTGCACCTGCGGCAAGAACAAATAACTGCCCGCTACTACATCGACGCCTCCGGCCACATCGGCGTGCTGCGGCGAGTTTTAGGAATTGAAACACACTGCCCGACGCGGTTGCAAAATATCGCTATCTGGGACTACTGGACAAACGCTGAATGGGCCGATAAAATTGGCGTTGGTGGCACCCGCGTACAGGTAATGAGTTTGAGTCACGGGTGGATTTGGTTTATTCCCTTGGGCCCCACTCGCACCAGTATCGGCTTTATTTGCCCTGCGGAACATTACAAGCAGATGAAACAGCGGCCAGAGGAGATATATTCTCAAGCACTCAACAGCGAACCCCGCATCAGCAAGTTAATCGCTAATGCTACCAGTACCGGAAAGATTGAAACTACAAAAGATTGGTCATTTTTGGCTGAGAGAACAGTAGGAGAAAACTGGTTTTTGGTCGGAGAAGCTGCTGGTTTTGCCGATCCAATTTTAGCTGCTGGCATGACTTTAGCTCACACAGGTGCCCGTGAAGTCGCTTACACAATTTTGGAACTAGAGCAGCAGAAGCACGAGGCTAACTGGCTGAAAACTCAATACGATCACAATCAGCGCAGCCGAGTTAAAAAGCACATTCGGTTCGCGGATTACTGGTACGCTGCTAACGGTCAGTTCACTGATTTACAAGAGCATTCTAGGGAAATCGCGCGGGATTCTGGGTTGAATTTAAGCCCGGAAAAAGCTTTTCAGTGGTTGGCTCAAGGCGGATTCACGAATGATATTTTGGGTCAAGCTGTGATTGCTGGATTTGATTTGGGTTCTATGAAACAGGTGATGCAACGCTTCTCGCAGCAGGAGGTTCCGTGGCTACTTTCGGCATACAATGTGTTTCAGTTAGATTTATTGGATGCGGAAGTCGAGTTTGTAGCTGTTTATGATGCTGGTCAAATTAGCAAGATCAAGTGTTATGTGAAGAACGGTCAGCGCTTGCCTGTTACAGGTTTATATGGTTTGCTGATTGACATTTTGGGCCGCACTCAGTACATTGAACAAATTTATCGGCAGTTGGTACTGCTGTTTAAGGAACGTTTTTCTGTGCAACACGCACGAGTAGCTCTTCATCAAGCCCTTGGTTGTTTGGAGGTGATGGTGAGTTCTGGTATTGTCAAGGCGATATTAAACCCGGAGTTGTCTAAGTTGAATATTTCCATACCTATGGAAGGTGAGTTAATTCACACTCACAGGGATGTGAATTAAGGCGCTACCAGAAAGCTTGACCCCAAACCATCTCAAGTCTTAAAAACAAAAAGTCTGAAGCTGGAAAATTCCAACTTCAGACTTTTACTAACTCCCCGGGTAGGATTTGAACCTACGACCAATCGGTTACACTTATCCCAACGTTTCCGAAGGGGGCGGACTATTTCATCATCCCTACAAATCATGTTTGTGATTTGTCGTCGGATGTCGGGCGCTATGAGATTTATTGGTTAGGCTCCTCATCTCTAGTCTCTGCACCTTTCCGGCTACTTGCGATCGTAACCGCTGCCTTTCGCCAGACTTGGCTCAAGATTGCCGCCACCCGAAGTGCTGCGGTTTCCTTGAATTCACCCGATTTTTCAGTATCCGTTACCGGATAGAGCTGCTATGTCACTAGGGCTTTTGGTTGATACCAAAGGCTTGCATTCATTACAGCCGACCGCTCTGCCACTGAGCTACCGAGGATTGGGGGTTTTTGTTACCCACATTTACTAACAATAGCTGAACTTCCTCGATTTGGCAAGGCCTTTGAGAAACTTTTTTTTTGTCAGACAGGGAGCGGGTTTCAGCAGCTAATGCAGCCCCATTCTCAACTTGGCGAGGCGCTGCTGGGATTCTGGATCGAGGGAACTGGCGAGAAAGCGACTGGAATTTTGTTTGCGGGATTTGTGTCGGCGCTCGCTGCGGCGGGCGGTGGATTCTACGTCAGCCGCTAGTTGTTCGGCGGACATCCATTCGGCACCGTAGCCGACTACGGTCAATTGCTGCGCTCGGTCTGAGGTGGCGACAATCATGCGGCCTTTGCCTTTGACCGATCGCAACTCGTAGCGCAAACTAGCACAAGATTTTTCAATATAAGTATCTGCTGTCTGACCGAAGTCAGTGTAGTGCACTGATAAATTTTTAGTAATAATTTCTTTAACGCCGGGAGTATCTCGATAGTGGGCGTCAAACACCAGCCTGGCCTCAAAATCTTGAACGGCGCTGTAGTTAACTAAAACCTCAATCAACTCGCGGCGAGCTGTTTCGAGTTCGTCGCGATCGCGCTTCTCTCGGAGTCGAGGCCAAAGTCCAATTATGTTATAGCCGTCTACAAGTAAAACTGCTTGTGATACATAGGGTGACATGGTTCAAGGCTGAAGAGCTCCAGCACGTATAGGACATTATTTGCATTGTTCATCAAAGCTTTTGTTCAATAATATTACCTATTGATGTGTAATTGCTAGGTTACATCGCAATAATTAAACCCCCCAGAGCCAGCTTTACCTGAGTTTTGGGGGGTTAGATTCATCTATAAATTTTCCGGATTATTCGGCAGATTCCAGTGGGACGGGCGATGGCTTACGCCCCGCTTCGCTACGTACAACTGTCGGCAGGGATATTTTCTCAACAGCAGGAGTACAACCGAGCCACTGCACCGACAACTGAGCAAACTGCTGCGGGGGGCCGCTCACGCAAAAACGAGTCGGTAGCGCCGTACCAGGATTTCGCAGCCCCAAAAGCTCCAATTCTCTGGCTGCAGCCGCCACCACCCGTACCGCAGGATCGATCAATGTCACCCCAGCAGGCAAAAGCGATCGAACCACAGGAGCCAACAGCGGATAATGAGTGCAGCCGTAAATCAGCGTATCGATGCGCTGCTGAATCAAAGGAGCCAAATATTCCCTAGCCACCTCACAAGTATAAGGATCGTGAATCCGGTTTTGCTCCACCAGTGGCACAAAAGCCGGACAGCTAACCTGCCACACCAGGCAAGAATCGTCCATCTCCAAAATCGCATTTCGATAAGCATTGCTAGCAGCCGTAGCAGGAGTTGCGATGACCCCGATCCGCTTGCCTTGCTGCACTGCTGCCTGCGCCCCCGGCAGAATTACTCCCAGCACCGGGATATCAAACTCAGCCTGCACCATCTCCATCGCCAAAGCAGAACTGGTGTTGCAGGCCATAATGACCATTTTCACATCCTGTTCCACCAACCAGGCCATAATTTCGCGGACAAACTCCACAATTTCTGACGGGGTGCGAGTGCCGTAAGGCAGCCTCGCGGTATCTCCAAAATAAAGTATCGATTCGTTGGGCAATTGTTGGTACAACTGGGTCAAAACAGTCAAACCGCCCACGCCGCTGTCAAAAATACCGATTCTTTGTTGTCCAGAGTCTGTTGTCATTTGTCAATAGTTAGTTGTCAGTTGGCAGTTGGCAGTTGTTAGTTGGCAGTTGGCAGTTGGTATTAGTCAACAGTTAACCGTCAACCGTCAACCGTCAACCGTCAACAGCCCATTATCTTTGTTGAAGATAAAGCAAAATGCCGCGAGCGATCGAAGCCGCCATTTGACTGCGGTAAACTGGGTCAGAAAGCCTAGCAGCATCCTCAGCACCCGTCACAAAACCCACCTCCAGCAAAACAGAAGGCATAGAAGTCTTCCTCAAAACATAAAATCGCGCCTGTCGCACTCGGCGGTCATTCGCCCCCGTCCCCTCCAAAATACTGGCGTGAATCACCCTGGCCAAATCTTGGCCGTTATTGAAATAATAAGTCTCAATCCCATTGATATCCGGCCGACTCATATTAATCGCATTAGCGTGAATGCTGACAAACAAAGTAGCATTCACCCGTTCCGCCAAAGAAACTCTGGGATCCAGGTCGATTTCCCTGTCGTCAGTCCGAGTCATCACCGCCTGCACCCCTTGCTGTTCCAGCAGCCTCGCCACCTGAAGCGAGATATCCAAAACAATCTCCTTTTCCAGAATGCCCTGAATCCCGACTGCCCCCGGATCGCGGCCACCGTGACCAGGATCGATTACTATTACGGCGCGGCGGTTAGAAGCTTGGGGCAACTCATCGGTTCCGAAAGTCCTTCTCGGCAAAGGCTGCAAATTGGGAGTGCGAGTCAAAGGCTGCGCGCTAGCATTCGACGATCGCAACTGCAAAGACAGCAACTGCGGGTTTGGTCTTGTCACCCTGCCTACCTCTACCCCCGATCGCGGCTGCACCCAAATCACCACAGTCTCCGCATCTTCTTGGCTGGCACTAAACGATACAGGACTGTTGGCATCGAGCTGAGGAATTTCGCCCGTCAGCACACTAGAGGCGATCCTAATCCAGTAAGCTCTCGACCCCTGAGCCCACCCGCTGCTATAGGAGACTTGGCGGTCAGTTCTCACCACCAGTTGCGTGCCGTTACTGGCTAAATCAATTGACTGAACTCTCGCTAAATTTCCTTGAGCTTGTCTAGCCGGAGGGTCTACAGTCAGGCGGCGGGGAACCGAGGGCTGTCGTACTACACTTCCAGGCAATAGCACAACCCCGCCCAAATTGCTCACTGACGCCCGCCACTGAGTATTAGGACTCTTCATCCGCAAAGTCACGCGGGTAACGGGCGGGTCTGTTGGCAGTTGCCGGACTTCAATCTTGTCAACCCCGTGCTGACCGTTCGTTTGAGGCTGTTGGCTGCTTAGGGCCGGAGCTAAAGTAGCTCCTTCAATATCGAGGGTAGCGATGTCCCCAGCGCGACTTTGTTCAAAATTAATTTGGGGGCGACGGCCCTGGGTGCGGACTAAAAAACCGTCCGCCGTCACCTGAACGTTTTGAACTACAGTCGCCTGGGCTGACTCGGCTTGGGATGCTGAAGGTTCAACTGATAACCTTTCTCCCCCTGGCTCTGAAATCGGATTTTGAGTTTCTGCCCGCACCGGCGTTGGCAAATCCACTGTCCACTCGCTCGGAGAAATACCCCGGAATTTTACTTGCTGAGGGTCTATAGTAAACCCGTCTCTGATCTCGACCACAATTCTGGTCGTATTGTTGTCAAACTGCCCTACCCGCACCGATTCGATCGCTCCTGAGAGCGGTCTGCTGACCGAGGGACGACCCAGACTCGTCCCCGGCAAGTCGATTACCAACCGCATCGGGTTGAAGATCAGTTGAGCCTTGGGTTGTACTCCCCCGTCTGTTGTAATGTAAAGCCGGTTCTCTGAAGCATCAAACCGCCAAGATTGCAGTCTAGCTGCTTCGGCGGCTCCGGCGAGCAAAAATACACTTAAGAAACTCGGTAGTAGCCAGTGGAATTTCACGACAGTTTTTTCCTCGTTTGCGTTACTGCCAAAAGCTGGAAGGGCGCTGCTTGCCCTCAGAGGCTTTCAGCAGTTAGCCGCCAGCAGACCGGGGGCACGGGGGCCGTCAGTTGTTGGCTAAATTGACTTTTTTATGCGTTAACAGGCTCCAAAATGCCAGATACCGGCATTTTTGAACTTTCCCGTATACTTGGGGGCGATCGGTTATAAGCAGACTGAAAGATTGTGGACACAAGGGAAGGTATTTATTTTTAGGAGCAAGAGACAAGGTGTTTCTTGAAGTTAGAAGGTACAAGTTAGAAGGTAGAATTTTACCTTTCTTCCAGGGAGGGGTTTCATAGCTCTTTAATGTTGGCGAATATCGTTACGGCTAGGGTTATAATCCGCTTTACACTTGCGTTTTGTTCTAACTTTTCCTAAACTACCTCAATAACTTAACAACTTACCTCGACAACAATCCGGATTTCCAAGATTTAGGTAACTTTTCAATACCGGCAAATGTTAGTCCCAGACAAACTAACATTTTTTTTGGAAAAAGCTTTTTTGCTAACTTTTTTGCTAACACATTGACAGTTAAATACAACTACATATCGCCCCTACTCTTTTTTTTCTGATTTTTAAAATCAGGGATTTTCGGTGCTGCTTGAAACTTAGTGGGGCGATCGCGATCGCGCCCGCCAATTTAACACTATGATAGCTAGTCCATGTTTTCAGCAGTAACGGGAGAGTTTTGTGTGTTACTTGGGCCGGCAATGCTTTGTACTTTAGACTCTTTTTGAGTGTTCGATCGACAGCCAGAGCATTGGTTGGTTGACCTGAGAAAAAGTTTTGACCGTAGATATAGTAGTTATCGCAGTTGTAAAGTTTGTTGGACAGCAAAGACAATCGATCGGCTTCTGGGTAAAACCTGTGATTTGGTTTAATGACTTGCCTTTCGACTAACTGCATAACTTGGATCTGTACTACCAGTTAGAGAAGATACACTATCTTGGTGATTGTGTCAATCTCTGAGCTTCTCAAAGAAGCAACCATCAATAACAGTAGATACATGACATCACAGAAAGACGGAGACTTACTTTGCTCCATGAGTCGTCCACCTAAAATGCGACAAGGGGGCGGACGCTATAACCGAGGCGGATATATCGAGCTCCGCGAGTACCGCCAACGGATTAGCGTCTGGGAAATTGTCGCCAATAAATAAGTTGCCCGACAGGGCATCCTTGTTTTTAGGACTAATATTCATAGCCATCAGCCTTATGAATAGTTGTCAGATGTTTTGGATGCACGTCAAAACATTTGTCTCTTGCGGTTAGCTTAAAACTTGGTCTAAACCGAATTGCAATTCTGCCTGTGTAGCTTCCTGCATATTTTCCAGTGAGGACGTTAGCTTTCACCAAGTCCCCAGTTTGAAAACCCATGAATAACTTTTGCGCCGGTGCATGACGAATGGGGAACCCAAATCTGTCGGTTCCGCAGCGCTGTCTTCTTCCGTGTCCCTTAGCCTTAATTAGCAAAGGTTTCACGCTATTTAGCAGTAGTCTTTCGGGAGTTGATTCCCCGACACAAGCTGCATCAGTCCAATGCTGTTTTTCTATTCCCCTGGTTTGGCGGTTGAATTTTGTTCGTCCCCCTGAACCCAATTCCACGGGCAGTCCGGTTAACTGTAGTCTTCTGTATAGCTCCCAACGAGTAGCATTGACGGCTGCTGCATCCAGTAGAGGTGTCTTGGCTTGGGCTAGTATCCGCTGAAGGATTTCAAGTTTTTTCTTGAGAAATTCTTCAACGGGTTTACTTCCCTTGGCTTGGTTGCAGGAATGGCAACTAAGACACAGATTGCTGACCCGATTACTTCCTCCCTTAGACTTGGCGAGAATATGCTCAACCTCGAAAGGAACATTTGTCGCACCGCAATAAGCGCACTTCCTATTCCATTTTTGCAGTAAATATTCCTTAATTTCAAAACCGAATAATTCGCCCCTTTGATATTCGATTCCAGAAATTTCAGGATTCTGGAACTGTTGTAAATCGAAACGCACCAATTCTTGAGAAATGGCGGTAACGGGACAGACCTTTCTGATTCGCCTAACCCAGGTTTCAATATTGGCAACACGGCTATCAAGAGATGGTGGCAACCATCCTGTTTTACGGGTTCTGTTTAAAAAACGGGGTTGGCGGTAACGGGTCTTTCTGTTGCGACGCCATCTTCTGAGCGAGCTGCGAGATTCGAGAGCCTCTTTAATTTGTTGCCCTCGGTGAGCAATTTCTAATGCGTTCGTGACGCGACCAGTTTGCTCTTGAACCACGGCAATACCCGTAGTTTTGCTACCTGGGTCAATTTTGATTCGGTGACAGTGAGTTACCGAATCTTCGAGAATCCTATCCTGTAAAACAATGGTAAACGGATAGCGTTTAAAAACCTTAGCCCTCCCTTTTTTCAATAGTTCTCTTGCCCGTGCCCGGTGGCATGGGTCAAGAGGTTTCAAGTTTTTATCTAGGACAAATGTACGCATTACTGCATCACTCAATTTCTTGGTTAAGTTTGCCTCGACGATGTTAAGACTCGGTACTATCTGAGCAACACTGGCTTTCCCTTAATCACCTGTTTAATTGCTCGGTTGTAGAGCTTGAAACTGGCACGCATTTCAAGGTACGAAGTTTAACGCTTGGTCTTAACGCCTGCTAGTCAAGAACTAGCCGTCTGGTCAACAGGCTTTTTCAAGCCCACACCAGACCCTTCGGGTTGGTGTGCGGTAGTTGACGTCTAATCAACAGTGCTGCAATTCGCTCTCGCCCATAGGTGCAAAATTCCGGCTCATCCAGTTCAAAATGGCTTGATTTACTTGTTCCGGGCATTCATCCTGGGGACAGTGGCCCGCATTGTCTAATTCAACTAGCTCTAAATAATTGGGGTTGCATTCGACAAATTGGTGGGGTCGGGCGAACCGAGGGGGAATCATCCGGTCTTGTTTGCCCCAAATTAACAGCATGGGGATTGTTAAATTTCGCAGCACAGTCTTGACACTGGGGCAAAATTGTGTACTCCCTACAGCTTTAAATAAAGCGCAGAAGGCGCGGGCTGCTCCCCGATCGCCCGCTGGCCCTGCTAGAATTTCAACTAATTCGTCGGTGACAGCTTCGGGGTTGGAGTAGGCAAAGCCAACCCAGCGACGGACAAAGGAAGGCTTGCGGGCAAAATAAAACAGAGGCCTGAGTATGATCGGAGAAACAAACAAACTTTCAACCGTTTCGATCGCCGGAAGCAGCCATCCAGGCACCGCCTCGGCTCGCACAGAGGGGTCTGGGAGGCTAATCATCACCGTGCCGGCCACCATGTCCGGGTGAGCCGCCGCTACGGCCAGACAAATTAGTGAGCCGATCGAGTTTCCTGCCAATATTACTGGCTCTCTGATAAAAGTTAGCCAAAAATCATAAACTTGATCGACCCACAAAGAGACAGAGTAGTCGATCGGAGCTTTTTGGGAAGCGCCAAACCCTAACAAATCCAAGGCGTAAACCGTTTGGTTTTCGGCGAGTTGGGCGAGATTTTGTCGCCAGTGTCCGATCGAAGCTCCAAACCCGTGCAGTAAAATAATCGGCGTTCCCGATGCGCGCGGGGCCATTGGTTTGGCCCCAGAATCTTGAAATTCCAGCGCGCCTTGATTTCGTACCCTATCGGGCCGCAAATAAGTGTAGCGAGTTTGCCAGCCCCGCCACATCCAGTCTCGTTGAGTTCCCACCCGTTGGTGCCACAGCAGAGAATTTGTCAATTTTGCCTCAGCTCGCAACATAAATTTACACTTGGTTATACCTATTCTACAAGGCAAATCAGGCGACTTGGGGGAGTTGCCAGACCGGGGGAGATGGGCTAGCAAAAGCGGTTGTACCTCATCCTTCAACTTTTACCCTGAATTTTTGACGGTTTTGTCATCGATCGGGCCTGGGAGCGGGCGATCGTGTGTGAAGTTAAAATAAAACTAGGCAGAAACTCAGCCAGACTGAGTAGAATAGCAAGTATTGTAAGAATTCATTTACGATCGTCCAAATATTCCCCAAGGCTTTAGCGGAGGGGGCACAGGGCGCGGTAGTACGTCCGGTAAGGGTAACACCTTATAAAACAGTTCGATCGTCAATCGTGAAAAATTGACCGCTCAAACCTGTAACTATCAAGAAGCTTCGCTATTAAACTACTGCTTGTAAAACCATTCATGCCTGTGATTGAAAGAAGACAAAATCGCAACCTACCCCAGATCAACGAAAATATTCGATACCCCAAAATCCGGGTAATCGATACCGACGGCGCGCAACTAGGGATATTGACACCTGCAGAAGCGCTGCGCCTCGCCGAAGAAAAAGAACTCGATCTCGTACTTGTCAGCGACAAAGCTGACCCGCCCGTATGCCGGGTAATGGACTATGGGAAGTACAAATTCGAGCAGGAAAAGAAAGCGCGAGAAGCAAAGCGGAAGCAGCACACTGCCGATGTTAAAGAAGTGAAGATGCGCTACAAAATTGAAGAACACGACTACCAAGTGCGCCTCAAACTAGCAGACCGCTTTATCAAATCTGGGGACAAAGTAAAAGCCACGATCATGTTCAGAGGTCGGGAAATCCAACACAGCAACCTAGCAGAGGACTTGCTTAAGCGCATGGCCACAGATTTGCAGGAAATCGCAGAAGTGCAGCAAGCCCCCAAAAAAGAAGGACGCAGTATGATGATGCTGCTGTCGCCAAAGAAAGTATAAATAGATAGTCATTAGTGAGCAGTCATCAGTCATAAACTGGTGACTGATAGCTGATGACTTCGGAAGTTAGTCAGGAATAAGCTACCACACAGGGAAATCAACGCTGCATGGAAAATTTTCAAATCAGCGGTTCGGCGGGAGTAAGACAAGGAGTGCTGCGATCGCTCAACCTGCGATCGGAAGAAGTAGAGCGAACCGTACTGATGTTCCTCGTCTACACTCTAACCTCCGTCGGGCTGATCTGGCTGGAACTCAGCACAGTAGGTCTTTTTCTAGATGAATTTGGTGCAGACAAAATGCCCTGGATTTATATAGCCAGCGCGTTTATAGGTTCTGGCTTGGGATTTGTCTACTCGTGGCTGCAAAAAATCCTGCCGCTAAGGCGCACCGTAGTGGTTGTTCTGGCAATGATGTCGATACCGCTATTTTTATTTCGATTCGGGATCGGCTACGAAAATACTAAGATAGCTGGCGTCAGCATCGCTTTTATTACTATTTTTTTGATGTGGCTGTGGGTAGAAGCTTGCTATGTCCTCAACGACCTTAATACTTCTATCACTTCCAACCAACTGTTTAATATTAGAGAAATCAAGCGCACCTATCCGCTAGTCAGTAGCGGCTATCTAGTAGCTGGAGTAGTCAGCGGATTTTCTCTGCCTGTTTTGCTGTACGTAGTCGGACTCAAAAACGTTACCCTCATATCGGGGTTGATGGTGGCGATCGGCTCGGTGTTGCTGTACTACCTCACGGAAAAATACAGCCAAGCATTCCCGGAAACGGCTCACTGGACGGATGATGATGATGAAGACGACGACCAAGAAGAATTTACCGCCCGCAAAGTTACAGGCCCACTTCAAAAATACGCCGTACCTCTAGTCAGTTTTTTCATCCTCGCAGAAGTCGTCTACGTGCTGGTAGATTTCCAATTCTACAGCCAGCTAGAATACCAAAACCCGGGGGACGGAGCTAGCTGGATCGCTAGCTTCTTGGGCATTTATGAAGGCATACAAGGCCTGTTTCAAGTGGCGACTCAGTGGTTCGCTTCGAGCCGGTTGGTGGAAAGAATCGGTGTATTCGTGACGGCGATGATTTTGCCGGCGGGCATCGCTATACTCGGAGTGCTGACCATAGGAGCCTCTCTCGGCCAGCTAGTATCTGTGTTCATCGGGCTAATATTGCTGAGATTTTTAGACGAACTGCTGCACTACACGCTTTTGGAAACTGTTAGCCCGGTTTTATTTCAACCGATTCCCGACAATATTCGATCGGGCATTCAAACTCTGGTCAACGGTGTGGGCGAACCTTTGTCCTGCGGAGCTACAGGAGTAGGCATCCTGATTATGCTGTGGGTGACAGGCAAGATACTCCCCCAGCAAGACGAAAATGTATTTCACGACCAGCAAAGCTTGATATTTATTGGCGTGATCGTCATATTGGCACTGTTGTGGGTGTTTGTCGTATGGTTGATCCGCTCTCAATACGTGGGTTTGTTGGTCAAAAGTGCGGAGCGGGGGCGCTTGGGCGTCACAGACGTTGACCTCAAAGCTCTCAAGCGCGCAGTGGTGGAAACTCTACAAAAGCCGGGGGGCGAAGATGAAAAGCGCTCTTGCATAGAACTCCTGACGCAAATTGACCCCAAAAATGTCGGAGAAGTTCTGGCTCCCCTCCTCGATTCGCTGTCCCCTGGTTTGCAGCGCCAGAGCTTGGAAACGATGCTGCAACACCCGAACCCCGCCTATTTAGAATCAGTCCGCGCACTCTCGCAGCAATCCTTGCCGCCGGAGGTTCTGGCCTTGGCTTTGCGCTACATCTGGCTGACGGAAGCTGAACCGAATATTGAGAGCTTGCGGCCTTACTTGCAGCCGACGGTCGATCCGGTGGTGCGGGGGACTGCTGCTGCTTTAATTATGAGAAGGGGCGATCGCCTGCAAAAGGCAGAGGCTACTAATACGCTGCGCCAAATGCTGACGCACAAACAAGAGCGGGAACGTGTTATGGGGACGCGGGCTCTGGGAGAAGCTGATTATTTGCAAGGACTGCGGCTGCATATCCCCAATCTGTTGCAAGATGAATCTCTGCGAGTGCGCTGCGCTCTGTTAGACGTGATTTCGTCTACTCATTCGGAAGAATATTATCCTTCGCTGTTGCGCGGACTTGGTTACAAATCGACTAGGGAAGCGGCTTTGCAGGCTATAGTCAAACTTCACAACGATGCCATTCCTTTGCTCGTTTATTTGGCTGAGGATATCCACAAGTCGGATTTGGTCAGGTTGCAAGCTTGGACGGCTCTGGGTCAAATTGGGACAAATGAGGCGATCGACATTTTGGTGAGCAATTTGATGACGGCTTGGGGAACGACGAGGCGCAATATCCTCCGCATCCTGTTGAAAATGCCTTCGGAAGCGGGGATAGAAGGGGTTCTAGACCGCATCGGCCGTAGCGGCTTGGAAACTCTTATCGAACAGGAGTTAATGTTTATCGGTCAAATTTATGCAGCTCTAGTAGATTTTTCTGGGGTAACAACCTACGGCAATTTCTCGGATCGGGAAGCCAACAGCACCGGAGCACCTGGGAACGATACGGCTCAATTGTTGCAGCGGGCTCTGGCGGGATTGGAAGCTGATGCTAGGGAGCGGTGTTTTTTGCTGATGAAGTTTCTTTATCCGCTGGACACGGTACAAGCCGCTGCTTTCAACATCGCTTCTGGCCAACCTTCTTTGGTTGCGAGGGGATTGGAAATTCTCGATAATACTGTGGATATAGCTAGGAAGCGATCGCTCATCAATTTGTTAGACCAACACTCGGAAAGAGAAAAATTGAGCAACCTCTCGGAATTGATGGTTTACAAACCTCTAGCGCCTAGCGATCGTTTGCGCCGCTTGCTAGAATTGCGCCACTTCCTTTCCGATTGGGCCTTGGCCTGCTGCTTTCACTTGGCGAGACAAGCGCGCTGGAGTCTTACGGCTCAACAAACTCTTGTCTGTCTGCAGCACCCGACGGGTTTTGTCCGCGAAGCAGTGTTAGCCTATTTGAAAATAGCCTCGCCGCGGGCTTTGGTCGAATTGTTGCCCAGGCTGCAAAATGACCCCGATAATTTGGTATCCGCTCAAGTTGAAGAAATGATGGCAGAGTTGGGTGCTGGGGGGAAAAGGTAAAGAAGGAAGAAGGAAGAGGGATGAGGGAACAAAAAGAAACTATGCCCAATGCCCAATGCCCAATGCCCAATGCCTCTTCCTCTTCCTTTGTTTAAGTTTAAATTAATCATTGCATCTCATTATGTTAACAAGCGTCGAACGCCTATTGTTTGTGAGGGAGGTTCCGATTTTTAAGGAACTGCGGGATGATTTTCTCGTGCGTCTAGCATCGGTAATGGATGAACTTTCATTTCCTTCTAAGCACAGGATTTTTACGGAAGGACAAGAAGGTCGATCTCTCTATATTTTGGTATCGGGAACGGTGCGGGTGCATATAGGCGATCGGGATTTGGCACAGTTGAAAGCGGGGGCTTGTTTCGGGGAAATGTCGCTGTTTGATGCAGAACCTCGATCGGCTTCTATTTCTACTCTCGAACAATCCGAGTGTTTGATGCTGACTCAAATGCAGCTATACGATGCGATTGATGAAACGCCGGGAATTGCGGTGAATATTATTCGCTTGCTGTCGCGCCGGATTCGGGAGTTGAATCAAAAGTTGAATGCTAAAGAAGCGATGATGCCTCCTACAGAGACTGTGAGAGTTCCTGAAATGCGATGAAATTGGGGAATTGAGAATTGTGTTTTTAGTCGATCGGTAATTCTGCACAATTTATCTTCTGTAAGGTGCCAATAGCGCACAATTTTTCTGGCTAGTGTCCGCTATTTGCACCTCATACTATATTTACAAAAAAAATGTAACTATAGACAACCCCCAAACCCGAATATTCATCAGTCATAGCCAATCTAAAATCTAAAAACTAAAATCTAAAAACTAAAATCTAAAAACTAAAATCTAAAATGGCATGACTATCGCCAATAAGGTCGGCCCTTCCAAAAAACTCCCACCGTAACTCCGATGAGTGCAGCTTCCGATAAACTTGCTAATAAAGGAGGGATGGGTAGGAATGACTTTAACACCAAACCCAAGAGCACGCAGAAAACTAAAACCCACAAACTAATTCGGTTGAGCAAAAATTGTTGTTGCCAATACTCTAAAAAGTACACTGCTAAAGCTCCCATTCCCAGTGCAGCAACGAAAGGTATCAATGTCCCGAGGGAGGAGCCGTAAAGAAGCGTCACGACGTTGCGGATTGGCCGCGATTGCGTGAAACCCCAGGCTAAAAATAGCTCCACTCCAATCACGATTGAGTTGACGAGGGCGGAAATTTGCAGCATTTCTCGCCAAGGTAAAAGTTTTAAGCGCCGCAGAAAATTGTTCACGATCGGCAGATTAGGTAGGTTGCTTTGATTTTATAACAGTTTTGCCCTGGCGATCGACCTTTGATGACAATTTGTGAAGTAAAATAAAGATATAGAGCAGTCTCTTGACAAATTCACCCAGAGTACCTGCCTATTAATTGTTGGAACCGCGAAAGGAAAAAAGTTATGGTGGAGAACACTGTCGATTGTGCTGTAGCTTGCGTCAATGGCTGCATTCTGGGCGACAAGTGCCCGAAGCGGGAATACGCAGAAGCAACGTCCAACTTTATTGAAAATACTTCTCTGGATAAAATGCTAGAAATAGCAGAGGAAGCGGTGAGAAGGAAACGGACGGAACCCCCCAAATGGGTAATTCCTGATTTTCCCGAATAGAATTAACATCCCCATTAAAAAGCGATCGCCCTTATCAAACGGGCGATCGCTTTTTGTATTCCCAATGAAATAGCTGCTCAGAATCAATATATTTCCTGGGATAGAAGCTAAAAGCTTAAATAGCAATTACAATGTCATTTAATGATAGCCATTGGCAATTACTAAAAATAATTCAGCTCAAGCGAAATTCGGACATTTTTAATTTAATTGAGTTCAAAAACAAACAGGAGCAAGTCTCGTGGCACAGCAAAAGGAACGCAACGCAAAAACAACAAGAGATGGTGATAATTTGGGCGAATTGCCTCAAGAAATTACCGAATCTTACGGTACAGGCGTCATCGATCAACCGGGAGTGAGCCAAGACGACATAACAACTCTGCAGGACAGCAGTTCGGAATACTCTTCCACTTCCCAAATCGGCGGCGAGGACGGCGATCCGGCTGCGGAACAAGAAAGTGCCACGGGCGAGCAATCTGTGGGCGGAACCGCGCCTACTCCAGACCTGGATATGGTTGATGAACTCGGAGCCGCTGCGGGCATAGAGATGCCGGATGGGGCTATTTTGCACACAACAGATATGCTGGAACATCGAGATGAAAGCCGGTGGGAATTAGACCCGAGTTCTGCGGAAGATTATCAGGAACGACCGGATTTCTAGGTCGATTTTTTACAAAAAAATAGATAGTATAATAGGAGCGGGTTCACCAGTATCCATACTTCATATCCGAAGTATTTGTAAATCCGCCCCTCCTCACTTTTGCTCTCGCAACACATATCCAACTCCCCGAACCGTATGCAGCAGGCGTTTTGAGTTACTTGCTTCTAATTTAATCCGTAACGCACGGATATACACTTCAATAATGTTTGACTCTCCCATAAAATCGTAACCCCAAACTTTTTCTAAAATTCGGTCACGGGTAATGACTTGACGGGAATTTTGCAGCATAAATTCTAACAAATCAAACTCTTTGGCAGTGAGTTCAATTAGTTGACTGCCTCGATAAACTTCACGGGTTAAACCGTTCAATATTAGGTCTTCAAATTGTAAATTATCCGGGTCATTTGCTTGAGTTCGGCGCAGACGTGCTTTAACTCTCGCGAGGAGTTCTTCCATACTGAAAGGCTTAGTAACATAATCATCGGCTCCAGCATTTAATCCCGTCACGCGATCGGGTACTTCATCTTTTGCTGTCAGCATAATTATTGGTACTTGAACACCAGTCGATCGCAACCTTAAACAGATGTCTAATCCAGAGATGCCGGGAAGCATCCAATCTAAAATTAATAAATCCGCTTGAGCATCACGAGCGATCGTTAATCCATCCAATCCGTTTGGGGCGACAGTGACGTGATATCCTTCAAGACTAAGTTCAGATTCGATGAACTTTGCCAGTTTAGGGTCATCTTCAACAAGGAGTATGCGATCGCTCATAGCTGCGGATTCCAGACAGGTAAGGTGATAGTAAAAATACTACCTTCTCCCGGTTTAGATCGGAGCGTAATACGTCCTTCCATGCCTTCGATCAGGCTTTTGGCGATCGCCAATCCCAGCCCTGTACCGTCTCTAGAGCGCGTCATTGACTCATCCACCCGGTAAAATCGCTCAAAAATCCGGTTTTGATGGGGGAGAGAAATACCAATTCCGCGATCGCCCACATGAATCATCACCTGCTGTTCCCTCTTTTCTAATACTAACTCAACTGGTTGTTCGGGAGCAGAATACTTGATTGCATTATCGACTAAGTTAATTAACACCTGTTGTAAACGATCCTGATCCGCACAGGCTACAACATCCTCATCATTTGACACGAAAATAATTTTTCGATTGCTAACTTTTTGACTCATCTGGGCAACCTCAGCCACCAGAGTATTCAGCATCACCGGATTCAAACGAAAGTGCAAGTTGCCACTATCAGCCCTTGCCAAATCCAGCAAATCTTCTAACATCCGAATCGTGCGTTCAGTTTCCCCAACGGCTGTTTCCAGTGCTTGTTGCTGATAGTCACTTAAGTTAGTGCTGCGTCGCAGCAAACTTTGTAAATAACCAACTACAACCGTCAGAGGAGTGCGTAATTCGTGGGAAACATTACCGACAAATTGGCGTTGTTGCTCCCAGGAACCAGATAAGCGAAACAACATCTCATTAAAGGTTTGTGCTAGTCCTAAAATCTCATCAGGAGCCTGATGCAGTTGGAGTTTTGCCGCCTGCAAATTATCAGCAGACAAAGTGCTAGCTACCTGACTCATATGTTCCAAAGGATGGAGAGCATGACGAATGCGACTGGCGATGGCCAACATTAACACTAAGATTACCACAACACTGACAACAATTAGACTGCGAATCCCATCATTTAATTGACGTTGCTCATCAGTGATATCTTGAGAGAAATATACCGTACCCAGTAACTCATTTTTAATCCTCAGAGTTCTGCTACAGATCACCAAGTAGCGATCGCCCACCTGAACAAAAGTAGGCTCAGCAGGTACTTCGGTCAACGAGATCATCTTCGTAATCTTAGAAGATTGCAGATCCATATCAGGTGAATTCACCAAAAGCATCCCATCATTTCGCTTCACCCACACCATAATTCCTCCTGTGGAAGCTTTATGGACGCTTCGGGTTAAGCCAATTTCTAGTGAACCCATTTCACTATAAAGCTCAACCTGTTCGGGAAAGCGTATTCCAATGTATTCCAGGGTTTTTTTATGGGCACCGACTAAATTTTGCGACCTTTGCCAGCCGGCCCAAAATGCCACACTGCTAAGTCCTATAATCGAGAGTACCAGCAATTCCAGTGTCAGGCGAAACTGAAGCGAAGAGGTGGAAATTCGCTTGCCAGTGAGAGGGTTGATAGCGACTATAAATTGGGGAATGAGCTTCATTATATCGTCAGGTAGCGAGGAGACTTAAGCATTAAAATTAGGAAAAATTCCAACTAGATTGTTCCTGGACGCACTGTACAGTCAGAAACCGGGTTTTTTTACGAAAATCCTTCGTTATAGCCAGGAGATTCGCTAAAAAACCCGGTTTATTTGGTATGATTGCGTCTAGGACTATAGCTCCAAAAAATCATTAGAATGCACCCTTAAAAGTTTTCCGCAGTACCTTTAATCTGGTTAAACTCAAATCGTCGATCGTAATCTGTTACACCATAAAGATTAAAACTAATGGTTGGTTGATCTCCCAGTGCTTCCACATGATGAATCGCATCTGGCATTAAGCACAAAACGTCACCAGGGGCAAGCAAAATATCGCCCACTGTTGTGATTTTATCGGGAAACTTGCGAGTTGGCGATCGCTGCCAAAAAGTATTTTTCTCCTGTCCATCAAGTAGCGCCACCAGTCCCCAACTGGCATGATTGTGAATCGGAGAAACAGCACCCGGAGCCCAAGCCACCAACTGCACCGTCAGAGGAAAAAATGGTTCATCATACAGTGTTTGTACGGCCCAGCCTGTCTCAGAGTCAGGCTCAAGGAGAGCAATTTGAAACCAGGAAGAACTATCTAACAACCTGCGGACAAGGGGACAAATTGCCTGGAGTCGTAAATAATCATCACTAATTTGCTCTAATACATCTTCCAAGTCAGTTAAAAAGCGGTAAAGTCGGTAGGGATGAGTCAAATCTTCAATTTGACTTGTAGCCTCAAAAATACTGCACTGTCCATCATCAGTCACTAACCAGTCTTTTCCTGTCATAATTTCTCAACTCGCGATTAAATTACTGCACTACTAAGTTTCTCATCAGCAATCTTGGGTTGAGAAACCAGATATCTAGCAAGAAACCCGGTTGCTAAGCCAAGAGTGTATCAAGGACTCTTAAGGATAGTCAGGGTTAATCTCCACTCTATAAGAAATTCCGGGTAACTAGATGATGCGTTCCTAATTTCCCGATGAATTTTTGCTGAATAAAGGGACGTATAAAGTATTCAGAGTTTTATCTCTCATCCATCTCTTCCTCATCTAGCACTCATTTTCTTGAGCATTAATGTAAATAACCTCAAAGCTTGAGGACAACAACAAGCCAGCATAATTCCCAGAGAGCAAGAACTCTCAAGCAAACATCTGGCGTGGAATTACTAACAATTTATCTGGAAATTAGACACATGAAAGTAAAATACATTACTACGATCGCCATTGCCGCCATTCTCGGTTTGGTAACAACTAATGTTAGCTACGGCAACTTCAAGGCATCAACAAACTCAAACTCTACAACGGTTTCATCCAAGGTTGCACAATCCAATCCTTGTGCGGGTAAAGCCAATCCTTGTGCTGGTAAAGCCAATCCTTGTGCGGGTAAAGCCAATCCTTGTGCGGGTAAAGCCAATCCTTGTGCGGGCAAAAGCAGCACAGCAACCGTTCATCCTGAATTTTACACCGAAAAAGGTGTGGCTCTTGATGGTCAGGATGTTGTAGCCTATTTCACCCAAAGCAAATTAGTTATGGGAGTTAGCCAATTTAAACATAATTGGGGTGGAACAACTTGGATGTTTGCTAATGCAGCAAACCGTGATATGTTTGCTAAAAATCCTGAAAAGTATGCTCCTCAATACGGTGGATATTGCGCCCAGGGAACCAGTGAAGGGCATCTTGTTGTCACTCAGCCTGACGCCTGGAAAATCGTTAATGGGAAGCTTTATCTCAACTACGACAAGAAAGTACAAGCACAGTGGATGGGGGATATTCCTGGTCACATTGCTTCAGGAAACAAAAATTGGCCTGCTATTCTGAATAACAAAGAACTGTTCCGCTAAGGAATGAGAATTAAATAACTTCCACAAGTTTGTGGGATGGGCGTCCCGTCCGTCCGTTTTGGACGGGCGGGACGCCCATCCCACTTTCAAGAGTGGAAGTTATTTAGTTCTCATTCCTTAACAAGCTGTACCTCACACAATTGACAACTGCTATATTTTCTGAGCGAGCAAAATATTGGGTGACTTATCCTTCATAAAGCGTGTTGGTAGTCAGGACTTCAGTTGTATCTATGCCGATGAACAATTACTATTAGTCCTGACTACCAAATTCCTGTGCTTAGATCGCCGGATATGATATTATGTATCGCAAAAACCGGGTTAATGAAGCCAACTCTCCTCAAGAAAAAGGTGATCTATGGAATTTAAAGATTTTCTGGGTTTGCTGCATCCTATTTTAGCTGTAGCGATTGTTTTTCCTATGCTTGGTGTTGTTCTCAATATGGCGTGGCAAACTATGCAGCGTCGCAAGCAAATTGCGATCGACACCAAGAGCAAAATTCCACCTGTAGTCGGTTCAGAACACGTCAAAGCAGGTCGAATTCTGTCAGGTTCTGTGGTAGGAGTGACGTTGGTGGGTCTAGCCTACCCGATTTTTGAGCATATTTTGAGCAAGGATGTTTGGAGCAAAAACTCGTTTCAGGTCATTTTCATTGTGCTGATGTTTGTTGCAACTGTCGCCTCTTTGGTGATGCTATATCGAGCTACACCCGCTTTATGGCGCGGCATATTTGCGACCCTAACAGGTACTGGTTTGGTGATTCTTGGCACTCAAGATGGCGTTTATCGGCGAACCAATGAATGGTACTGGTCTCACTACTACATTGGCATCGCCGCTGCGCTAATTATGGTTTTCTCCCTTGCCATCATTCAAGACATTTACAAAGACCGGTCAAATCGCTGGCGCACTATCCATGTGATATTAAACTCGATCGCTGTGTTGCTCTTTCTGGGACAGGGAATGACCGGAACCAGGGATTTATTAGAAATTCCTCTAAACTGGCAGAAACCCTATATTTATACCTGTGATTTCACCAATAAGACCTGCCCAAAACCGTGAGCGATCGCATTACTTTGAGATTCAAGTCTAAAATTAGTATAAATTAGAAGGGCGGGACACCCCACAAGAAATTTCATGTATTGTGAAACAGGCATCTTGCCTGTTTTTAAGATGTGATGTATTGTGGAACAGGCATCTTGCCTGTTTTTAAGATGTGATGTATTGTGGAACAGGCATCTTGCCTGTTCTTGAGATCAGAATGTTGCAATATCTCACTCACTACCAATCAGTCACCAATCTTAATCATTGCGAGTCAAACCCTGAAGGCTAACTTGCAAAATCGACAAACCCAAAATTAGCAAAAACAAAACCAGCCCGATCGTACAAGCATAGCCAATTTCCAAATCCTTAAAAGCCCGTTCGTAAAGATAATAAACAACAGTCTTAGAACTATTGCGAGGCCCGCCCTGAGTCATAATATAAACTTCTTCAAAAACCTTAGTAGCAGAAATCGCCGAAATCACTGCTACCAAAACTAAATAAGGCTTCATCAGGGGCACAGTAATATCCCAGTGCTTTCCCAAACCATCAGAACCATCAATAGCAGCCGCCTCATAAAGTTCTGCCGGAATAGCTTGCAGCCCTGCCAAATAAATTACCATGTAATAGCCCAATCCTTTCCAGATAGTAACTGCCATGACGCTAAAGATTGCTAACTTCGGATTAGCCAGCCAAGAAACAGGAGGTAAACCCAACAATTCCCCCAACTGATTCAGCAGTCCAGTCTCAGCAAACAGCCACTTCCAAGCAATCCCGGCGACAACCATTGAAATCACCGCCGGCGTGTAGTATGCGGCTCGAAACCAGTTCATCCCCTTAAGTTTTTGGTTGCACAAAATCGCCATTCCCAACGGTAGAACAACCAATACAGGCACAACGCAGGTGAGATACAGCAGCGTATTCGTCAAAGTTTGCCAAAATGTGCGATCGCCCCACAACCTCTCAAAATTCTTTAAACCCACCCACTGCGGCATTTGAGTTAAATCATATTCGTAGTTGGTAAAACTCAAATAAAAAGCTTGTACCGCAGGCCACAAAACAGTCAAACTCAAAATAAATAAAGCAGGTAGCAAAAACAAATAAGGAGTCAGGTTTCGTCGCAAAAAAGTCAAAGGCATAAATTAGTTATTAGTTATTAGTTATTACTCGTTCCCAGGCCGAGCCTGGGAACCAGTTATCTCTTAGTCTGCGGAGGCAGACTTCGTTTGTGTAGACGCGGTTTCAACCGCCGAGTAATAAGGGATTAACACTTATTTAACTCCAGAAAACAAACCCTGCCAGTCTCCGGGAGAACTGCCATTTTCCCCCTCTTTCACCTCAAAAGTAACGTTGCAAGCTTGCGGTTGTTCCAAAGCCTCCACGCACAATTCTGCAATATCTTCCCGACTGACTTTGCCCCTAATATTGTCTCCTTGCTCAAATATTAAAGCTTTGCCTCCCGCTTCTTCTGTCAAAGCGCAAGGTCTGACAACAGTATAAGGTATGCCGCTCGATCGCACGCAATCCTCCCCTTTCAACTTCCAAGTCAAAATCCCCCCCAACATATCATTCATCCTGACAGCAGGCGGTTCTTCTTCCAAGTTAATTCCCGGTCGGCCAGGGCGGGTAACTCCTGCCGAACTCACCATCACAAATCGCGGCAAAGTCTGTCCCCCATCAGCTTTAATAGATTCTAACTCCAGTTGAAAAATACCCGGTGTAAATTTCGGGTTGAGCGCGCCATCATATTCAAACTTGCTCAACATTAACTGAAAAGAAAAAATAGTGCTGGCATCAAATTTAGAGCCATCTTTGACAGTTTTGGCGCGGAATACTGGGATTAACTCATCAAAGGGAACAGTGATAGTAATCCAGATATTGTAAACAGTATCAAACGAATAGCAATAGCCAATTCCATCCCATTTAGCTTCGCTGCGAACAATCAATTTGTAGCGCTTGCCGTCTCCTTTGACACGTAGTTGGAGACCGCTAAATCCTGCGAGATTGAGGGGAGGATCGAAGTTGCGGGTACGCACCGAAGCAAAGCCGCCCGAGTTGGCAGTAGAAACATTGCCTGTGAAGATAGCTGTATTGTCTGTAAGTACGATCGAACTTTCGCTAGTGCCGCCCATCACGATATCGTCTAGCGCACCCCAAGTTTCTTTTAAATCTTGGCTGGGTTTTGTGAAGTCAAAAATTATTTTTTCGCCTGCTTTAATTAGCTGGCGGCGAACAGCTTGCACCAAATTATTGAGGCCTTTGTATTCGACTATTTCGGGAACATCCACAACTTCCGGCATATAAAATTTGATGCCTTGATAATATTTTTCCCGCGTTGGAGTGTCTCCTTCTACTGGTTGAACTTTGGTGCCAGTACAGCAGATAACTGCTTCTATGCCCTCGGTTACTAGCGGTGTTAGGGTTTCTGGGAGAGTGATATCTCCTTCGACTAATTCGACATTTTTGCCGAGAATTTCTGTTGCTCTTTTAGCATCTCTGACGAGGGCTCGCACTCTATATCCCCGCTGTTGCAGCCGCTTGACAACTCGCTTCCCGACGCCGCCGGTAGCACCGGCTACCAGTATCAGTTTGGGTTGGTCTTTTTTAGTTTTGCTGCTGCTTCCAAAGAGTTGTTGCAGCCAGCTAATGCTGCCAATGAAGGGAATGACGCCGAAATAAGCCAAGGTTTTGAGAAACCGGCCGGCATCCCATTGGGCGGTTTTTTTTTCAGTCATACTAGCTTCCTCTGAATTGGCTCAAATCTACTTAGCTGCTTTTGTATTTTAATCTAATTTTCGATTTTTGAATTGGGGCGATTTCCTAGCCTTTGGGATAGATTCGCTAGCGCGGACTTTTTTTCACTTGACAATGGGTGTGGGGTGAGTTTGGCTCAAGGGAATCTCAATAATCAACTCGGTACCCTCTCCGGGGGCAGAAATGCAAGTCAATTTGCCACCGTGTTGTTCTAGCACAATTTCGTGGCTAATCGCCAAACCTATCCCCGCACCTTTGCCCACCTGTTTTGTGGTAAAAAACGGCTCAAAAATTTTCTGGCGCACTTTTTCTTCCATGCCCCAACCGTTGTCCTCGATCCGAACTGCTACGGCTTTTTTCCCCGGACAAAGTTCAGTCACAATCCGAATTTGTCCGTACTTAACTGGCTCTTCTTTGTCCCCGCCGTGCGACGATAAGTTATTGTTGACAAAGGCATCTTCGAGAGCATCAATGGCATTTGCCAGTACATTCATAAATACTTGGTTGATTTGAACTGGGTAACACTCAACAAAAGGCAGAGAACCATATTCTTTGATGAGATGAATTGCGGGGCGATCGGGCTTCGGTTTTAGTCGATTACTCAAAATCAACAAAGCGCTATCCAATCCGTCGTGAATGTCAACTGGTTTAATCTCTGCTTCGTCAATTCTAGAGAAGTTTCGCAGCGACTGAACTATCTCGCGGATGCGGTTAGCTCCTACTTTCATTGAACCCAGCAATTTCGGTAAGTCTTCAACTATGAACTCTAATTCTACTGCTTCTATTTGTGCTTCAATTTCTGGCGAAGGCGACGGATAGTGCTGGTTGTAAAGCTGCAATAAATTGATCATTTTTTGACTGTATTCATTAGCATAGCTAAGATTGCCGTAGATGAAGTTAATCGGGTTAGTGACTTCATAAGCTACTGCCGCCACCAACTGTCCCAAGCTTGACATTCTTTCGCTTTGCACCAATTGAGTCTGCGCCCGCTTCAGCTCGGACATCGCTGTTTTTAAATGAGCAGTTTTTTCCCGTTCTCTGGCGACTGATGCTTCTAGTGCTGTATTTAATTTTTCGAGTTTATCGACTTGACACAGCACTATATTAATCATTGCTTTTTTCAGTTCCAATGCAGCTTCTATTTCGCATTGTTTCCAAGGCAACGATTTGTACCTCACATTTTCTTTCCACAGCTCGAAGGATTTCCGAGGAGACAGTCGAGGGTTGCCATCTTCATCGGTTTCCACTGGTTTGTTGGGGTTGCCCGCCCAATTTACGGTCTTAATTACTTCCGGGCGAAACCACAAAACGTATATTTTCTGAGTCGGAGATATTGCTATGGCCAAACACCCGCTGGCTGTGTCTTTAAATTCCTCAGCTTCTGGATAGCATTTGGTGAGCGAGTCCGTATAAAAAATTTCTTGTTTGAGGTTATTTTGCACCCAATTAGTTAAGTATTTGAGCGCTTCTCCTTGAGGTGTTTGCCCTACTTGATAGCACTTGTCTCCAAATACTATTGCGGCTCCCTGGGCGTTGACTGCTTCTAGCAAATTCTGCTGACATTTAACTAACACTTCTGACAAGTTGTCGGACGTGGATATGTCTTCAAAAATCTTGGTTTGAATGGATTTTAAGTGTAGTTTGTAGTCGTAGTCTTCGTTTCCTTCTTTTGATTGCAGTTCTAAGGACATTACTTGCCCGATAAATTCGCAGGCGGCGCGCAATTCATAGTTGAGGTATTTTGGTGTATAGTTGTGGCAAGCAATCAATCCCCACAGTTTTTTGTCTTTGATTAACGAGATTGACATCGAAGCTGCAACGCCCATATTTTGCAGGTATTCTATGTGAATGGGAGAAACGCTTCTCAATACGCTGAAACTCAGGTCTGTGGGCTGGGTGGTGACAGCATTATTTCCTGAAACAAGGGGGACTGGTTGATAATTAATATCTGGGATTAACCTCAGCCAATTTAACGCATACAGTTGTCGGGCTTGTTTGGGAATATCTGAACTTGGGTAGTTTAATCCTAAGAAAGGACTCAGCATTTCTGCTTTGTCTTCAGCGATTACAGCGCCGTTGCCTTCGTGGTCAAATTGATAGACCATAACTCTATCAAAACCCGATATTTTTCTGACTTCTTCTACAGTTATTTGAGATAATTCTTTGAGATTTTTGGCGCTTTGAATTTTGCTGATAGTAGATCTCACTGAATGATAAAAACTAAAAACTGAAAGATTTTCTGGGCTGGTGGCCAATTCCAACTCGACCATCAATACTTCTTCTACTCGGTGGAGGATGCAGTCAAATTCTAAATATTTACCTTTGTTTATGACAGAGAGTTTAATGGGATTAACGGTTTTTAAGTTTTCATTACACAAACAAAGCTTGAGTTTTTTGAGTTGAACTCTATTGAAGAATAAGCTCAAATTTCGACCGATCGCACTTTCGGGCTCTACTCCTAACAAATCTTGCGTATTTTCACTGACTTGCAGTATTTCTAGTTCAGGTTCTCGTACAACAAGTAGCACCCCGTGTGGCTGAATCAGCCCCGATATGTGAATCTGTTCTCTGTCGCAGTTTGTCAAGTCAACTTCTTCGAGTGCGGGAATTGTGATTTGTAGATCCATTTTCTTTGTCTTCCGCTGTAAAATGTCGAGAGGGTTCTAATGATTTGAGATTTGAGAGCCAAGTGGCTTTTCTATGATAATCTCATATTGTTCGATCGCATAACGGATCGATCCCTGGACGGACACTGAGAATCAATCAAGAATCAATCATCCGATCATCAGCGAATCAAAAAAGATTTAGTCGAAAATCAGCCTGCAGTATTTGTTGCTGTGAGACCAGCCTCAGCTTTCTATAAATTTTACCGACTTGGCTCCTATATACTATCGCTTCCCGATGTTAATTATCATAGCAATTGTTGCGATTCTTCAAGTATGTTTAATAATTTTCCAAAACTTTAATATTTGTGGTAAAATTTTCCCTGCAAGAAAAGGGGGAGAGAAATGCGTCTCCAGAGCGGCCTACTTACTGAAATATTAAGTTAAGGTAAGGGTGACAAGATATGAAAGTCAAGTCACGCTAAGCTCTTTAAGTATACCCAACAGGCCCGACATTTAGACTGATGCTCGACTTCAATACAGTTACTGAATTTTCTCATACCTACTGCATAGCTATCTGTGCCTTTTTAGTTCCGGCAAACTTGCTGACTACTTTGCAGACAGCGATTTTGACAGGACTAAACCGACCTCGAATGCAAATTTGGGCGTCTGTGGTTGTCGCCAGCCTTTGGGCTACAGCAATGATATTTCACGTTTTTACCTGGTTCGCGATCGGGGTAGTAATGCCTCCGACATACATCTTGCTAGTTATGGCAATCACTTGTCTGACAATCAATGTCTGGGCGATCGCTCATCCTGCAAGCATGATGCAATTAATTCGAGTTGCGGTATCAGTTGTTAGGGGATATTTCCGAAGGAAGAAGGATGTAGTTGTCTAAAAACTTAAAAAAAATGGCAGGGGGTAATGTGAAAAAAATCAGGGAAAATATGGGTTTCCGAAGATTTTTTCGAGAGGCAAATCGTGCTTCCGAGGGCTGAGTTTTCAGCGGTTATTCCGGTTCGCGATCGCGACAATCATCTGTTTCCGGGCCGCGGGGATGGATCGTGCAGTTGAGCAGGTAGCCCCCGTCGCTTCTGCCGTAATAGTAGCGGCATCCGATGCAAATTGCGGGAGGTTCGATCGCACTTTGGTAAAGCGGATAATCTCCAGTCGCCAGCAGCGAAAAGTCGCGCTGCGTCTGAACATTCCCGATAATAGCGCCGGAGAGTTCGACAGCTTGGCGGATGTTTTCGATCCTGGTGTAAGGTGGCAGGTAAATGTCAATACAAAGGCGTATCCCCTGGCTATCCCGATCGTGGCGGGTAATAGTGCCTCCGAGCAAACCGACGCGCGAAGCAATAGCCGAGGAAAATTCGCTCAAGGAGGTGCAGTAACCGGAGAAAACGTGAATATGTTCGTCCGTAGTAGCTCTCACCGTCAGGCGAGTGGGAATTCGCAATCTCAGGTAAGCGTCGAGTTCGTCAAAAACTGGTTCGGCGATGGATAGCATTTGGTTTGCGTCTTCGTGCTTGAGCCCAAAACCCTTAGAAACCTTGGACACGAGGGCGGCTAAAATATCAAAAACTTCGGTTAAGAGCGATTGTAGCCTGCTATCAATGGCGATCGGACATTCTCTCAGCAGCTTTAAATAATCCTCCAACCGATGAGCCATGCGCTGAATGCTGCTAAATCCGAGCATAGCTGCTCCCCCTTTTATCGAGTGCGAGGCTCGGATGAGCTGGTGTATTCTTTGGGGATCTGCCAGGGTGTTTTGGATATCTTGCAAGCCTGGTTCGATAATTTGGATCTGTTCTGTGGCTTCTTCGATAAAGTAGCCGATGATCCGCTGTAGTTGTTCTGGCAGCATAATTTTATTCTCCTAAAGGCAACCGAGTATTATTAGTCATTAGTCAGACATTTGATAGTTTGGAACTGATATTTAACTGACGAGTTATTTTTGTTTTTAAGCCCTGATTTGTTTTATTCTGACTCACGGCAACTGTAGTGGCAATGTCGAAAACTTTTAACTCTTAAGTGTTGACAGTAATTTTTTTGGCTCCGACGGTAGCGGTTGCTACACCCAACAACAGCACCGCAGCACCTGCGAGTACCGCCGGCGCCGGCATTTCCCCAAACAGCAAATAACCCAACCAACTCGCCGCCACCGGTTCAAACAAGATGGCAAGAGTTACCAGAGTTGGGGAAATCTGCATTACAGCCCAGTTCAAAATGGTGTGGCCGACTAACTGAGGCAAAGCTGCCGTTAACAAAATATAAAAATATACAATGTCGGGGTAATTAGTATAAGTAGTGCCGAAGGCGAAGGGGAGAGGCAGCAGGACGATCGCAGCAACAGTATAGGCGATCGCGATATAGCCACCAATTCCCAGTCCCTGGCGCTGAGCTTCCCGGCCCAGCAGCAAATACAAGCTGACAGCCCAGGAACCAGCCAGAGCCAGGAAATCGCCCAGCAGTTGGCTGCTGCCAGCATTAGCTGCGCCCGCACTTCCAAGGGCGATCGCCATTCCCCCAGTCAGGGCTATAGTAATACCAGCGATCGACATTTTGCTGAGTTTTTCGCCGAACCAGAAACGCGACAAAAGCGCTACCCAGACAGGATTAGTGGTGACAAGGGCTGTCGAGGCGGCGATCGAAGTATAAGAAAGTGAGGTAATCCAGAGGGCAAAATGCAGGGCGAGACACAAACCCGCAGCCGCAGCATAGCGCCGAGCTCCCGGTTGCAGGGTGTTCCACTGAATTTTTCGCCAAGCCGGAAGCAGAATTAAAGCAGATAAAGTCAGACGAGAGGCCGCGAGCACCAGACTGAAACCCAAACCGCCCGCCCCTGCTGAAAAGTTAGCCAGCCGAATTAAGATTGATGAAGTTGAGACGGCTAAAACGCCGATAATTAACACTAGGGCGATCGACCAATTAGGCGTTTGTTTCGGAAGATTCATTTTTTAGGCATTGGGCATTGGCTAAACAGGGCATTGGGAAAATTTACAAAGCAATTTTCGCACAAATTATGAATAATTTCTCTTCTCTTCTTCTCCTCTCCTCTTCTCTCTTCCTTCGCGTCTTAGCGCTAACGCGCCGCATCGCTAACGCGCCTTCGCGGTTCGTTAAAAAAGCCCGATCGCCAAATGAAAAATTGCTATACTCAAGAAATATTAACCTAGAGCGCGCCTAAAATTACCTGACCTCTGTTATAGTTTCAATATCGCAGTATGGGCAGGGCGGGTTTATGAGATTGTAGATTATGGGCAATTATTGTTGGCGAACCCGCCCCTACAAAAATTAACATCATACAAGTCCGAATCATCTCGTTTCCGGTTGCATCGGTATTGTTCAAATGTCCAAACAGTTAACTGTTAACAGTCAACAGTCAACAGTTAACAGTTAACAGTCAACAGTCATTTCGGTTGAACCGGAATTGATATTACAATTTATAAATATCTATGGCTCCGACAGTTTTGATTACAGGCGCTTCTCAAGGAAGCGGCAAAGCAACAGCAATTTTATTTGCAAGTAAAGGTTACGATGTAGTTATGGTAGCTCGCCAGCCAGAGAGATTGGCAGCAGCAGCGGCTCAAGTGCAGCGAGAAGGCACTTCTGCTGTAGCTATTCCGGGGGATGTGGGCGACATTCAACAAGTGCGGGCGATCGTCCAAAAAGCCCTAGATACCTGCGGCAACATCGATGTTTTAGTTAACAATGCTGGCATTTGTCTCACCGGGGCGATCGAGCACACTACCTCCGAAGACTGGCAGCAATTAATGAATACCAATTTTTGGGGATGCGTTAACACAATTCAAGAAATGTTGCCACATTTTTTGGAACGAAAAACCGGGACAATCGTCAATGTTGGTTCAATTGGTGGCAAAATGCCTTTGCCTCAAATGACTGCTTATTGTGCCAGCAAATATGCAGTAACAGGTTTAACAGAAACTTTGCGATTGGAATTAGCGCCTCAAGGTATTCACGTTTGCGCCGTGCATCCGGGCCTGATTAACAGCGATTTTTTAGAAAGAGCTCAATTTCGCGATCGAGACGAACCCGCAGTCGAATCGCGCCGCCAGCAAATGAGCAAAATGCTGAAATCTGAGTGGGCAACTCAGCCAGAAGATATTGCTAAAGCTATCTGGGATGCTTTGAAAAATCAGCGTGCAGAAGTTACCGTCGGCCCTGCTTTTTTGGCATCGGAAGCTTATCGGTTATTTCCCGGTTTGATGCAGTGGGCAATGGGAAATGGCAAGTTATGAGACTAATTGGTAATTGCTATAGCAATCCTAAATGATTTGTGTAATTCTTGTAGGGGCAACCCCCCCGTGGTTGCCCCGATGCAGGCTGGGGTAGGCACTATTAGCACTACCCCTAAATATTTTTACAACTGATGCGAGGATTGCTATAATTGGTAATTGCTAATTGGTAAGGTGCGCCACAAGCACCCGACAAATTATTAGTAACGCGCATCATTTCTAGGGGTATGTTCACCTGAATATATACAACTAAAGAAAGAGACTGTGAAAGTCGATCGAGCACTATAATGGCAAACAAACCAGGAAATACACCATGCAAATCAAAGCACTTGCAGTTACAAAAACAGGCGGATTGCTTGAAGAATACAAATTCGATGTCGAACCTCCAAAAGTACATGAATGTATTATCAAAGTTTTAGCCTGCGGCATTTGTCACTCTGACTTGCACATGATTGACAATGACTGGGGTCAATCAAAATATCCCCTCGTTCCGGGCCACGAAGTTATCGGAGAAGTGGCAGAAATAGGGCCGCAAGTGACTCATTTAAAAGTGGGCGATCGCGTTGGTGTCGGCTGGCAAAGGTCGTCTTGTTTGCAGTGCCACGACTGCTTGCGCGGTAACGAAAATCTCTGCGATGAAAACCAGGGATTAATTGTTACAGGGCCGGGCGGTTTTGCCGATTATTTGATGGTAGATTCCCGCTTTGCTTTTCCTATTCCCAAAGGCATCGATTCCAACGTAGCGGGGCCGCTGTTGTGCGGCGGAATTACGGTTTACGCCGGTTTGCGAAATGCGGGGATGAGTTCTGGGCAAGAAATTGGCATTCTTGGCATCGGCGGTTTGGGACACATGGCGGTGCAATTTGCCAAAAAATTAGGCAACCGAGTTACAGTTTTTACTACTTCCCAAGATAAGGCAGAATTTGCACATAAAATGGGGGCGGACGAAGCTATTGTAGTAGGAAAAGGCGAAGTTCCTCAAGCCCCCAGCAGCAAATTAGATATTTTGTTGAGCACTGTTCCTGCTTCTTTAGATTGGGTTCCGTACATTGATTTTCTCGATTCTAACGGTGCGCTTGCTTTTGTGGGAGTTCCCGACGAACCTTTGAGCATTCCGTTATTTTCGCTGCTGGTAAAGCAACGCCGAATTGTGAGTTCTCTCATCGGCGGTCGCGCTATGATTAATGAAATGCTGGCAATTGCAGAGAAGTTTGAGATTGAGCCAATTGTTGAAGTTTTTGCGATCGCACAAGCGAATGAAGCAATGCAGAAAGTCCGGGACAATCAAGTGCGCTATCGCGCAGTTTTGACGATGAGTTAGATAATGGGTAATGGGTAAGGTGCGCCCGGTCGCACCCTACTAGAGATATATAAGCAACGAATTAAAGCAAAGAATTAGCATTAATAAAACGATCGTTTAAATCGGCTGGGGTCACATTCAAAACAGTACCCAACAACGCATTAGTAAAACCAAATCTAATATTAGTAGCTTCCACACGGCCGTTGCCATCGGGATCGAGACTTCGCTGGGAAATGCCACCCTTGGCTAACAAACTCGTTCCCCCCGCTATAGTTGCAGGATTGATCAGCAGCAGTCTCGGATCGTTCAAGCTATAGCTTACCTCTTCCAATGATATATTGCTGCTGGTAAATGCCACACTAATGCCAATCGAATCGCTAGACTTATCAAAATCCACAATTACCGCGTCAGGAACTTCAATTCCAACTACTCGGATTCCCGCTTGATCGACTCTAAAAACAAATACATCATTCCCTGCACCACCTTGGTAAATATCCACATCTCTGTCGCCAATTAAAGTATCATTACCGTCTCCGCCCACTAACAAATCAACACCTTGTCCTCCGCGCAACAAATCATTTCCCGCACCCCCATCAAGGAAATCGCTATTTCTATCTCCTGTCAAGAAATCGTCGCCAGTTTCTCCCAAAACATCGTCATCATCTTTGCCGGCGTAAATAGAATCATTGCCGACACCGCCTAACAGACTGTCTTTACCATCGTTGCCGAAAATCCGTTCTGCATCTGACGATCCCCTGACAGTATCATTGCCGCCCACCATCCAAAGTCCCCCAGGAAAACTAGCAAGTTGTCCTGGTGCAAGTGTAATATTTTCAGGAGAATTGTCTCCTACCAAACGAGAGATGCCTGAATTATCTGGGGTGAGTACCATAGTTGTAAACTTTGTGCGATGTGATTATGGATATTTTGCAATATTCTACAGTTTATTAGGGTGCGCCAGAACACAGTTACTTCCTGACTCGCGATCGAGCAATGGCTGGCGCACCCTACTAGATAGCTCGATCGCTCCATCTTGACACAAGCCTGATGGAAATACCCTAGATTAAAATAAAAGTTAAAATTTGAGCCGATGCCAATTATCTTAGTTGAAGACTTGAGCAAAGTTTATCCAGTAGCGATTAAAGAACCGGGACTTAAAGGAACAGTGCGACACTTTTTTAGTCGCACTTACCGCAATATCAAAGCAGTTGAGGGCGTCTCTTTCAGTATTGAACCGGGGGAATTCGTGGGGTTTCTCGGCGCTAACGGTGCGGGCAAAACTACTACGCTGAAAATGCTGACGGGTTTGATTTATCCGTCTGCGGGTACGGTGAGTGTGTGCGATCGTACTCCTTTCCGTCGCGAAGCCGATTTTCTGCAAAAAATCACCTTAGTGATGGGGCAGAAACAGCAGTTAATTTGGGATTTACCTGTGCTTGACTCTCTGCGAATCAATGCCGCTGTCTACGGCATTCCCGATGCAGATTATCGACGGCGAGTCGGAGAATTAACAGAGATGCTGTCACTAGAAGGCAAGTTAAATCAGCCTGTACGAAAGCTTTCTTTAGGCGAACGCATGAAAGCTGAATTGATGGCGGCGCTGCTGCACCAGCCGGAGGTATTATTTTTAGATGAACCGACTTTAGGTTTGGATATAAACGCACAGTTTAGCGTCAGGCAATTTCTGCGAGAATATAACGAGCGCTATCAAGCAACGGTGCTGTTGACGAGTCATTACATGGCTGACATTACTGCTTTGTGCAAGCGCGTTTTGTTAATCCATGAAGGGCAATTAGTTTATGATGGCAGTTTGGACGGATTGCTCGACAGGTTTGCACCTTATCGGGAAGTTCAGGTAAAATTAGCTAAGCCGCTGGCAAAAGATAGTGCTTTTGCTTACGGGGAGGTAGAATCTATTGAGGGACAATCGGTGCGATTTTTGGTGAAAAGGGAAGAGCTGACGGTGAGCGTGGCGAAGATTTTGGCGGAGTTAGAAGTGATAGATTTGACTGTTACCGATCCGCCAATTGAAGAGGTAATTGGTAGAGTTTTTCGCACGGGAAAAGTGTAATGTTTTTGGCTGGGTTGATTCTCCATAGCAGGCAAGATATCTGTTCCACTAGATTTTCAATATTTTGTGGAACGGGCATCTTGCCCGTTGCTAAAACCGTTGCTAAAACAGAAAAATTGAACAGGCAAGATGCCTGTTCCACGAGAGTTTCAATATTTTGTGGAACGGGCATCTTGCCCGTTGCTAACACCTAAAAATTAAATCTACAATTGATATGAACAGAATTGTGAGAATTGCTAAAACTTTGCTAGTTACCTACTACGCTTATATGCTCGAATACCGGGCGGAGTTGTTTTTGTGGGCGCTGTCGGGAGCTTTGCCGTTTATCTTGATGGGTGTCTGGATGCAGGCGGCAGAAACTGGTCAATTTGGGCTGAATTCGATCGACTTTGCTCGTTATTTTCTAGCGGCTTTCATTGTCAGGCAAACAAATGTAGTTTGGGTGATTTGGGAGTTTGAAAAGGAAGTAGTCCAAGGCAGGCTATCTAATAAATTGTTGCAGCCTCTCGATCCCGTATGGCACCACTTCGTATCTCACATTTCCGAAAGGTTTGCGAGGCTGCCGTTTGTATTGGGATTAGTGCTGCTGTTTTTTGCACTTTACCCGCAGGCTTTTTGGCTGCCAAGTTTTGGCAGGTTTTTGCTGTTTTTGCTGGTTATCGTCTTGGCTTTTTGCTTGCGGTTTATTATACAGTATACCTTTGCGCTGTTTGCTTTTTGGCTGGAAAGGGCAAGTGCGATCGAGCAATTCTGGTTTCTAATTTACCTGTTTTTATCGGGACTTATCGCGCCACTAGAAGTGTTTCCCGCACCCGTGCGCGAAGTAGTTTTGTGGACGCCGTTTCCTTATTTGATTCATTTTCCCGCTTCTATCTTGATAGGATTACCCGTAGATTTAGGCCGCGGTTTGTTGGTAATGTTGGGTTGGAGTGCGGTGTTTTTTGTGTGGAATCGCTGGCTATGGCGGCAGGGTTTGAAGCAGTATTCGGGCATGGGCGCTTAAATAATAATTAAGAATTAGAAAACTGTAAGGTGCGTCACAGTAAAAATATTAATCGTTTTGTCAAAAAGACTTACTTGACGCACCCTACTTAACTGTGGAGTAAATCTAAAATCTAAAATCTAAAATCGACTAACGCACCCCACTTAACTGTGGAGTAAATCTAAAATCTAAAATCTAAAATCTAAAATCGGTCGATCGGTCGATCGCACATATCATGCAAAAATGCAATCGGAAGTATTCGACAATTGCATAAATCTCCATTTTTTGTATCTATAAGTACAAAAGTTTATAATAAATTCTTATATTAATTAACCCAACGACTGATAAACGGGATAAAATAGATTCTCATGACAGCCAAAAAAAACCTCATTGTAATCGGCAATGGCATGGTAGGTCACAAGTTCCTGGAGTTAATGGTGAGCTCGGATGCTGCCAAACACTGGAATTTAATTACTTTTTGTGAAGAACCGCGCGTTGCTTACGATCGCGTAAACCTCAGCGGATTTTTCTCTGGCAAAACAGCGGGAGATTTATCTTTAGTTGCACCGGGATTTTATCAACAAAACGGCATCCAGATTCACATTGGCGACAAAGCAGTCGCCATTAATCGGGAACAAAAAACAGTCTCTTCAGCCAACGGTTTAGAAGTTCCCTACGACAAAATTGTTCTCGCGACCGGTTCCTATCCATTTGTGCCATCAATTCAAGGCAAAGACGCTACAGGAACTTTTGTTTACCGGACAATTGACGACCTGGAAGCGATGTCCGATTACGCTAAAAATTGCAAAACAGGTGTAGTAATTGGCGGCGGTTTGTTAGGTCTAGAATGTGCTAATGCTCTGCAAAATATGGGCTTGAAAACTCACGTTGTTGAGTTTGCCTCGCGGCTGATGCCCGTGCAAGTTGACGAAATTGGCGGGGCAATTCTCCGCAGCAAAATAGAAGATTTGGGGGTTTCGGTTCATATCAGCAAATCTACCACAGAAATTGTCAGTGAAGATGGCAAAGTTACTAAAATGCTGTTTGCTGACGGTTCGGAATTAGCAACAGATATGATTGTGTTTTCTGCTGGCATTCGGCCCCGCGACGAAATTGCCAGAAGTTGCGGTATAGAAGTAGGTGAACGCGGCGGCATTTTGATTAATGATAGCTGCCAAACCTCCGATCCTGACATTTATGCGATCGGAGAATGCGCCCTGTATCAAAATCGCATCTACGGCTTAGTTGCGCCTGGGTATACAATGGCAAGCGTAGCAGCAGATATTTTGAGCCGTGTAGCGGATGACGGACAAGATGCCCGTCCCACAAGCACTTTTACAGGTGCGGATATGTCCACTAAACTCAAATTATTGGGAGTGGATGTCGCTAGTTTTGGAGAGCCTTTTCCCAAGTCGGGCGATGCTAAAGAAATTGTTGTCACTGACACATTCCAAGGCATTTACAAAAAATTAGTTTTAAATCAAGACGGCAGCCGAATTTTAGGCGGAATTCTCGTGGGAGATGCTTCGGCTTACGGCACTTTGCTGCAATTCATGCAAAATGAAATTGCTCTGCCGCCGCATCCCGAAGATTTGTTAATGCCACCGCGAGAAGGGGGAGTACCGGCGGGTTTTGGAGTTGACAGTTTGCCGGATTCGGCTCAAATTTGTTCTTGCAATAATGTTACCAAAGGGCAGATTTGTGCAGCGATTCGCGAGCATAATTTAACCGATGTTGCCAGCGTCAAAAAATGCACTCAAGCTGGGACGGGCTGCGGCGGGTGCGTGCCTTTGGTGACGGATATCTTCAAGGCGGAGATGAAGAAAGCTGGGTTTGCAGTCAAAAATAATCTCTGCGAACATTTTGAATATTCTCGTCAAGAATTGTACCATTTAGTGCGTTCTCAAGAGATTAAAACCTTTGAGGAGTTGATTGAAAGACACGGCAAAGGTAAGGGTTGCGAAATTTGCAAGCCTGCTGTTGGTTCGATGCTGGCTTCTACTTGGAATGACCACATTTTAGAGAAGTCTCACGTCGCTTTGCAAGATACGAACGATTACTTTTTGGCCAACATTCAGCGCGACGGTACTTATTCGGTAGTGCCGCGAATACCGGGGGGAGAAATCACTCCCGATAAGTTGATTGTTTTGGGTGAAGTTGCCAGGGATTTTGGGCTTTATACTAAGATTACTGGCGGGCAACGGATTGATTTGTTTGGAGCTCGTGTGGATCAATTGCCGCATATTTGGCGGCGGTTGATTGATGCGGGATTTGAGTCGGGACACGCTTACGGTAAGGCTCTGCGTACTGTAAAATCTTGTGTTGGTAGCACTTGGTGCCGCTTTGGGGTGCAGGATTCAACGAGTTTGGCGATCGAAGTTGAATTGCGGTATCGTGGTTTGCGATCGCCCCACAAGCTCAAATCTGCTGTCTCTGGTTGCACTCGCGAATGCGCGGAAGCTCAAAGCAAGGACTTTGGGATAATTGCGACAGAGAATGGTTGGAATTTGTATGTGTGTGGCAACGGCGGTATTAAGCCACAGCACGCGGTTTTGCTGGCGACGGATATCGATAAGGAAACGCTGATTAAGTATATCGATCGATTCTTGGTTTTCTACATCCGCACCGCCGACAGATTGGAACGCACTGCTACTTGGTTGAACAAACTTGAGGGCGGAATTGAATATTTGAAACAGGTAATAATTGAGGATTCTCTGGGCATTTGTGCTGAATTAGAAGCGCAGATGGAACATTTAGTGAATACTTATCAATGTGAGTGGAAAACGACGATTGAAGACCCACAAAAGGTGCAGCGATTCCAGCATTTTGTGAATTCCGATTTGCCCGATCCGAGTATTGTTCGTGTTGCGGAACGGGGACAAACGCGGCCGGCTAACGAACATGAAAAGGCTCTGGCTGGAGTTTCGGAATAACCCATATAATCGGGTTTCCAAGCAGAGCCTAGGAAACCCGGAGATCCCCCCTAGCCCCCCTTAATAAGGGGGGAACAAGAACACTAGATTGAAGTAAATTAATCTCGTTCCCAGGCAGAGCCTGGGAATGAAGTCCCGGAGGCTCTGCCTCCTCTAACCGTAAGCCAGAGCCTCCTTCCGCGAGGCGAGGCAGAGCCTCGAAACCTACGTTCCCAGCCGGAGACTGGGAACGAGATTGAAGTAAAATAACAGGAAAAGAAAATGGTTCAATCATTACAAGTTTCGGATACTGTGACTACTTGGGTAGATGTGTGTTCTCTGGATGCGATCGCCCCTTATACTGGAGTTTGCGCTTTAGTTAAAGGCGAACAAGTGGCGATTTTCCGAGTGGGAAACGGGGATGAAGTTTATGCGCTTAGCAATTATGACCCGTTTAGCAAAGCTTTTGTTTTGTCGCGGGGAATTGTGGGCGATCGCAACGGCACTCTCAAAGTTGCTTCTCCCATTTACAAACAAAACTTTAGTCTGACTACCGGGCAATGTCTGGATGATGAAACGGTAAAGATTCCTACTTTTGCGGTTCGGGTTGTAGCCGATCGCGTCCAAGTAGCTGTTAGTTAGATTCAGCGGCTTAATTGTTCGATCGCCATCCGCCACCACCTAACATTTCTGTGGGTGCTGGCGGATTTTGCATTAGGGCCCTCCCGACTCAGTATTTTTCGTATAAAATAGAGTCGATTGGCTCCATACTCCACGCTCGCTCAAAAAAATCTCAATTAATATCCGAGCTGATGCGAGGATGGTCAATGCAAACAAACTTAAGGGGCAGGGTATCGGTATGTTGTTAAAAAAACTTGTTTCCGAAAATAATCCCCAGATTGTAGCAGAGTTAATCCATGCCCAACTCCAAATCGGTCAACTGACTTGGGGCGAACTCAACATACAAGTTTTCGGCCAGCACTGGCGGGACGAATCTTTGCACGAAGTCCTCAGAGAAATTGCAGCTAAGCTCGACAAAGAAACAGCGAGCCAAATTATAGAATATCTCACAGATCAGAACGGTCAACAAGAAAAATTTATTAATTTGTTTTTAGCAGCGCAATGCTTGTTAAAAGTTGAAAATGATATTAATAAAAAAACCGAAAAAAAACTGTTAAACGCTTTAAAAAAGTTATCGCAATACGGCACGGGTTTCCTGATTCTTTATCAAAGCGCTCAAGAATTGCAGGAAACTTATCAAATTCGCAATCGATCGATCGCCGCGATCGCCCAAACTTGGAAAAACGACCCGCAAACCCTGCCCTGGCTGAAAATACTCGCTCACTCCACCGACTGTGGCGAAGTCCGATCCACAGCAGTCGAAGCAATAGCCCGTGGTTGGCCAGATCAGCCAGAAATTTACCTGATGCTCAAAAACCTCGCCAAATCAGATCCAAGCTGGGCAGTGCGATCGACCTGTGCGCGAGAAATGGCTTGTGGTTGGCCCGACACGAGCGATACCTTGCCGCTGCTGAGTGCCCTGGCTATGTCAGATCAAAGTCCCGCAGTCCGCACCGCAGCACTCGAACAGTTGGCCTCTAATTGGCCCGATCGCACAGATACCTTGCTGCTGCTGAGAACCGCCGCCGAATCCGACGAAAATTTGGGAGTGCGAGTCTGTGCGTGGCAAGAAATAGCCAGAGGTTGGCACAGCCTTTTAGGCACGGCCTCCCTGCTCAAAAACCTTGCCCAGACAGGAAGTTCTATCCTGCGAACCGTAGCGGTGCGGGAGTTGGCAGCGGGCTGGCCCGCCGCAGCCGACCTTTGCCTGCTGCTGAAAACCCTAGCCGAATCCGACAGCAGCAGAGAAGTGCGGACAGCAGCCTTAGAAGAATTGGCCTCGCACTGGCCCGACGAACCAGACATTTACCCGCTGCTGAAGACTAAAGCCGAGTCCGACGCGAGTTCCAGCGTCCGGCGCTCAGCAGTGCAAGCAATAGCCTCTGGCTGGCCCGGGAACCCCGAAACTCTGACTTTTTTGCAAAATATAGCATTGAGCGATCGCGACGCCGACCTGCGCGAAATAGCCCTACAACAGATAGCCGCAGGTTGGCCCGACCACCCCGAAACCCTGCCCCTGCTGCAAAAAATAGCTGATTCCGAGGATTACTGGACTGTGCGGCAAGTAGTAGTGGAGGCTGTCGCCACACTGGCGTCAGGCAGTCTCGAAGTCTTTGGCTGGTTGCAAAATCTCGCCGAGTCAGACAGACACCTGAACGTCCGAGAAACTGCGGTGGAAGAGATCGCAAAACGCTGGTCTCATCGGGGCGAGACGCTGCCTTTCCTCAAAAGCCGGGTCGAGTGGGAGCATGATTCTCACCTGCTGAGCGTGCTGGTGCGATCGATCGTGCGGGGGTGGCCAGACGACCCGGAAACCTTGCCTTGGCTGAAAATTCAGCTCGATTCTGGGGAAACGCTGGTGCGGGAAGCGGCGGTGCTTGAACTCGCTTACAACTGGCCAGACAATCCTGAAACTTGGATGCTGCTGGAGGCTAAAGCAGAGGGCGATGAGAGTCCCGCTGTCAGGCAAATCGCTTTGCAAAAGTTAGCGCGCGGGTGGACAAATCAGTCTCAAACTTTCGAGTGGCTCAAAAGTAGAGCTCAAAAAGATCAAGATTCGCAGGTGCGGGCGATCGCCCTGGTAGAGTTAATGCGGGGATGGAAAGATGAGCCGGGAATGTTTGAGTTTTTGCGCGATCGAACTTTGAGCGATCCTGACAATCAAAACGGTTCTTTTCCTTACAATCCCAGATTTACAGCACTCGAAGCTATTATCGAACATTATCCCGAAAATCCGGGAGTTGTGCCCTTGTTGCGATCGCTTGCAGTTTCCGACGCAGAAGAGCAAGTGCGGGCCTTAGCGAGTCGCCGACTACGCAGCCAAGACTGGTAAACAGAAACAATCCTTTAGACATAGGAGTAAAAATTGGCGATATCTGCCCGTTTTGTGGTAGCTGCGGCGGGTATTGTGTAATAAAGTTCTACAAGCCGTCATCGTGTTCACCTTCATCGTAGTACCTTAAAAATTTGATTTTGTTATTAACATACTTGTAATGAATCCTGGTTGAGGATGGTCGTTGGGTAATCCTAAAACGATACTCTTTTTTCTGCTTCAGATACTCATCTTGTAAATGTGGGTCTCTAGCTGCTTCTTGCTTAGTTAATGTTAGTCTTTTTGCAGTCCACTCAATAATAGAAGTTCTGTGATTTTGAACTTTAATAATATCCTTTAAGAAAGATTTTGAAAATTCGTACTCATAGATCGGTTGTTTATCCAGCTTCTTAAATGCAATCTCTAAAGCTGTATTAAATTTTCCCTCCTCATCAATATTACTAGGCCAGTAGCTTTCTGTTAAGTCAATATGGTCAAGCCATTCAATTGGTTTAGCAATCACCACAGGATTAACTTGAAAAGAATGGCAGTCACAAAGAAAGGTAAATTCTTCCCTTATCCTATTAACGCCTAAACACAAATACACATTTTCTTCTCGCTCTATAACTATGTGCATCAACTCCAAAAAAGAACACAAAGCTAAACCTTCAAAACAGCTACAATTCAAAACTGGCTGCATTAGACATGAAGATAAATTTTCCGGGCTTTGTATAAATTTTCTTGCGGTATTAAAAGCTTTATATATAATCGGAACAATTTGTAACTTCCAATCTCTATCTTGACGCCAAGGTGGCAATTGAGGATGATCCCAAAGTAATTCCTCAAGGTCATCTGTCCAATATACCCTTGTAATCTGATAGTTATTAATATTTTCCAAATTATCTAACAAATGCTTTAAAAAAGTATCTCTTTTTTCAGAATCTTGCCAATCTGATTCAGATATAAAAAGAATTTCAGGCTCGAAGACAGCTTTCATTGCTTCTCCTGTTCATTCTTACTAGCACTGCTTCTGGCAAGTTGTCTTTTTTTTATGCCTGCCTTTAAAATCTTTTCTTGTTCCAATGCCGTTTGATCAAAAAAGTCTACAGGCCAATTAGTAACTCCAAAATTTTCATCAATACAAACTTCTTCGTAGACCGATCCAGAATCCGTTGCACTAATAAAATAGATGCCAATTAAATCTTTTAACCTACCTGTGTCATCTTCAACAATTCTTCTAACTAACCTATTGATAATGTGATCGCTGTGAGTTTCAACCATCACTTTCTTCCCAGAAAGAGCTAGTGCAATAAAATAATCAGATAATTGCATTTGAAGATTGGGGTGTAGATGGATCTCTGGTTGCTCAAGTAAGAGCGTATGCCGTTGTGGCATCCTTAATCCTTCTAAAAGGATAGGAAAGATTTGACTTACTCCAAAGCCTACATCTGCGATACTAACGCGGGTTTTGGATGTATAGCTTGAGTTAAGGTTTAAATAAACAATGTCATTGATCAGCTCAGACTTCAATCCTTTTATATTCATCAAATCTAGCCATTCATCCACAGCATTAGATAAAGTCATGTTCCTTTTTGGCTTGAAAGAATTACTTTTAGTGTCATAAAACCAGTGATTTGAAAGAGGTTGATCTTTGTCGATTAAATAAATATATGGTGCATTCTCACCTTTGACACCAATTTCTGTAATTTCATCTTCGTATATGTATCTTCTAGAAGGTTCTTCCCTCAACGGACCTATATAGCTATACGATGAAAAAATTGTTTTAAATAAATTATTTATGCGGTTAAGTGCAAATGAAACATCAAATAAACCTGCGACTTTTGCAGAGTCACTTTCAGAGTCACTTTCAATAGGAACAGCATCAACTGAAAATAAATTTGTAAATTTGACTTTGGCAGATAGTATTTCTTCTTTACTACTTTCCTCATCTCGTCTGATTCTATTTTTTATATTCTGCCACCGGATTTTATATAAATCATTTTCCACAAGTTGTACATCAATAAAAGAACCTGGAATTTTTTGTTGGTCTGAGCCTATGGTGTCTAGCCTAAATTGAAACTGCTCAACACTAATTCCTTTTATGTAACTTTTACTGTTAGTTCTGTTTTTAATTTTAGACGCTTTCAGGAGAATTTTGAGGTAAATCAAGATATCTTGATTTAATAACTGTTTTTGTGTAATAAAATCTCTCAAGAACAGTATTAGGGGAGGACTATTTCTCAGGCGAGGTAATTTTAGGTCTTCTTTAGTTAATTTGAAAATAAATTCCAATACTAGGGGATTGTCCAATTTTTTCTCAAAAATTAGGTTTTCAAATGAGCCTAAATTTACGAACCTTCCATTTAGTAAAAGAATTTGGTTGGGATTTTGGCTCTCCAGAGTTTGTTTGAGTAGGAGTATGCTTTGCAGGATGGAGCTTTTGCCACAGCTATTGGTTCCACATAAAATTGTGATTGGTTTAACATTCAATTCCTGTAAATTTTTAAACCCTTTGAAGTTCTCTAAAGAAATGTTTTCTAACATTATTTTAATTTTTAATTTTTTTTGCAGTTCAGTCTAGTATATCCTATACATCCGACATCTCCAACAATTCTTGTGGGACAGGCATCCAGCCCTCCCTGGAGGGGCTTTTCACTCCTATGTCTATTCATTCCCACAAAAGGGCGATCGCATACCGCACCGCTTCCCCCATTACCGAACAGCGATCGCACTCCGAAGCCCTTTTCTCCCACATAAGCAACTGTTCCCGAAAAGCTTGGTATTGCTTAGCCTGCTGCACGATGCTTGCAGTTTCCGACACAGAAGACTCAGTGCGGGTATTAGCCACTCTGCAGCTTCAAGGGTTAACAATTAAATGTTAATAATCGGTCAAAAGGGCGATCGCATACCGCACCGCTTCCCCCATCATCGAACCGCGAACGCGATCGGACGCCGTTTTCTCCCACGCGAGCAACTGTTCTCGAAACAACGGGTCTTGTTTTGCCCGCTGCACGATCGCCTGACTGATGACTTTCTTTTGAATCTGCTCTGTCGGGATACCTTGCTGCTTCAAATAATCCAACAGCCGCTGCACGCTTTCGGAGAATTTATCCGGCGTCTGAGACATCAAAATAAACGAAATTTGGCGCACCATTCGCTGGTAGATTTCCTGTCTTCTGAGCAAAGCCTCCTTGTGACTCGCCTCCGCATTGTTACTAGGAACAGCCAAGTCGAGCAAACTCAAAATTTCAGCACCTTTGGCTAAAACCTTTTCCAACATATCTGGATAAAGCTCCAAAATGCGATCGCCCAAAATCTTGCCGTTTACCAAACGGTTCGCGCTCAGCCGCAGTAAACTTTGTTCTCCCGCAGAATCAAAAAATTGAACGTTGAATTTGAGTTCGTGGCTTTCCAACTCCACCCGACGCAGCGTAAAAACCAAAGCCTCCCAATTAGGAGATTCATCAAAACACACCTTGACAATAGAACTGTCCTCTTGATGCTGCCGCCCCAATTCCCCCGACTCAAAATCGCGATCGACCGGAAAGCGATTGGCCGCAACTTTGGCAGTATAATCAAACTCAGTAAAAACATAGCTGCAGTCAACTCTCGACAGATCGACATCTTGAACTTGCCAATTTTGAATGCAGCAACCCGTAAGCTGCGCCCCCTCCAAATTCGTCCGAATCAAACGGCACTCAATCAAACAAGCTTCTCTTAAATCCGCCTCACTCAACATCGCATCCATCAAATAAGCGCCACTCAAATCAGCTTTCCGCAAATCAGCACTTCGCAAATTAGCTTCGCTCAAATCAGCTCGCAGTAAATACACTCCTTGCAGGTTAGCTCGCAGCAAAAGCGCCTTCTTAAAACTCGCTTTCAATAAATAAGAACCCGCCAGATTAGCTCGACTCAAATCAGCGTTATCCAGCACCGCCTCAGTCAAATCCGCCCCCGCCAGCACAGCTCGGTGCAAGTCAGCGCCCGTCAGATTTGCCGATCGCATTTGAGCGCCATTCAAGTCAGCTTCAATCAAATTTACACCGCTCAAAATTGCCGATCGCAAATTCGCTTCCACCAAATGCGCTTCCCGCAAATTAGCACCCGTTAAATTAGCACCAACAAGACTGGCGCGGTTGAGATTCGCCTCCATCAATTCCGCCTCCATCAACTTCGCGCCGTCGAGTTTAGCCCCAGCCAAATTAATTTGGTCAGATTTAACTCCTTGAAGATTAGCACCGCCCAAATCCGCTTCGGGGAACGCGGCCCAATTGAGTTCTGCGGCTTCCAAACAAGCAAGGCGCAAATCCGCTTTAGCAAGATTTGCCCCGCTCAAATTTGCCCCGCTCAGATTCGCCCCAGCCAGCCCCACACTGCGGAGATCCGCGCGCCGCAAACAAGCCCCTATCAACTTGGCATTGCTCAAAAAAGACCAGCTCAAATTAGCACCGGTCAAGTTAGCACCAGTGAGGTCTATTTCTCGCAGGTTAACACCGCTTAAACTAGCGCCGCTAAGGTCAATGTGACCAAAGTTGCGCTCTCCCTGTTGATAGCGCTGTAAAAATTCTTGTGTTTGCATTCCGCAGATTGGGGGGCTGGCAATTTAGCTGTTTTAGGACGCGCGGGTCAATCGATTTTAGATTTTAGATTTTAGATTTTAGATTAAAGCATTGACCCCACAGATAAATACGTTCGCCAATTTTCATCGGATACAGGTTTTTTATTTCTGGACGGATGAATCACGTGGCGGGTATCCTGGATGCGAGGGGGTCAATAACTTGAACTGTAAGGTACGCACGGAACACGAGCGGGCTAAGCACGGGAACACTACTCCTACTACTTACTGTAATAACTCATGTCCTCCGGGCGATCAGTGCGTACTTTACCCCTATAGATGGCAGTTCAAAGGATTTGGTGCGTAACTTCTATTTCTACTACCAGTTTTACAGACTTTTGTAACTTCAAGTAGCCGAGTTCATATCTAATACGCTGGGAGCATCTTATATTTGGAAAAATACTTCTTCTGGCTCCTTCCTTCTTCCTGTTTTCTTCTGCCTCCTGCCTCCAAACTCCTGCCTCCAAACTCCAATTTTGGGCTTGGTTGCTTTCATTGAGATGCTCCCCATACACTGCCCCGCCGGAGAGTGTTTTTACCTAAAGCGCTGCAATTCTTGCTGTAAGTGTTTTCCCCATTTAGTCGCTAGAGGAATTTCTGTAAAAGGAACCTGCACCGCAGCAGCATCTTTCAACAAAAATTCGAGGGCGATTGGACTTCCCGAATTCGGCGGCGACTCTAAATCAACTGCCTGAGAGTTGACTAACAACCGCAGCGACTGCACGTCTTTTAAAGAAAAAGTTTGCAAATTTACAGGCCCGCTGCGAGTAGGTTTTCCCCAAGTTAAACAGTCTTCTTGCTGACCGAGTACAGCATAAATATCGTACTTGGCTTTAGCGAATTGTTCTGCCCAGACGCGATACGCTTCCAGCTTTTGATACTCGTTCCACCCTGCCCAAGCCAGCCCGATAAAGATTGCCAGCAGGGGCAGCCACATTAAACCTCTTTCCATGCAATACCCTTGTTGAAAATACTCGCTTGTTCTGTTTCTCATCTTCTCTAATGATACAATTAATTGAACTCCTAAAACTTGCTCTGCAATTTAAACTAGAAATTAGAGCAATTTTTGATCGAGCAACAGCCACAGCCGAAAAATACCAAACGCCCGCGTGCGAGATATCCACAAGCCACAGCAAGGAAAACTGGCGCGGGCAGTGAAAATTGGGTTATTGTGGTGAACACGCCTTCCCTAAACGGACGATCGGCAATGAAAAAGTTTTTCCTTCTGTGCTTATTTTTAATCGGGCTCGGCTGGGCGATTTCTAATTTCCCAGGACTTGCTACTCAAGGCACTTACGACTCGATTGTGCTGGATTTCCGCGAAGATTTGGGTGCTGCTGAGATTGCGAAAGAAGTAAATGCGATCGCCCAACAGTACCAAGTCGCACCGCAACTCAACAGCGAATTCTCAGCGGCAGACAATGTATATGTAGTTAAGGGCGATCGCACTTTGCTAAACGCCCTGAGAAAATCAAATTTGGCTAAAGATACCGAATACATTGAACCGAACTACGTCTACAGCGCTTTCGAGATTCCCAACGACCCCATGTATACCAAGCAGTGGAATCTCCGCAGTATCAATGTAGAATCTGCCTGGAACGAAACCAAAGGCAGCGGCACAACAGTAGCGATAATTGACACGGGTATTACTCCAGTCGCTGACTTAAAAGAAACCAAATTTGTACCGGGCTACGACTTTGTAAACGATCGCGCCGAAGCCTACGATGACAACGGCCACGGTACTCACGTCGCAGGTACTGTCGCCCAATCAACTAACAACAATTACGGCGTTGCGGGCATCGCCTACGAAGCAGCTTTAATGCCGCTAAAAGTGTTAAGCGGCAGCGGTGGCGGCACGGTTTCCGACATCGCCGAAGCAATTAAATTTGCTGCTGACAACGGCGCCGATGTTATCAACATGAGTCTCGGTGGCGGCGGTGAAAGTCAGTTAATGTCCGAGGCGATCGACTACGCCCACTCTAAAGGCGTTGTCATCATCGCAGCCGCCGGCAACTCCGGCGACAGTTCCGCTTCCTATCCCGCCCGCTATCCCCACGTCATCGGCGTTTCCGCCCTCGGCCCCGACGACGAAAAAGCCTCTTACTCCAATTTCGGCGCAGGGGTTGACATTGCAGCCCCCGGCGGTTCTGAAATGGGCAAAATCCTACAAAGTACGATCGACCCGGAAACCGGCGCCGAAGTCTTTGAAGGCTACCAAGGCACTAGCATGGCTTCTCCCCACGTTGCAGCCGTTGCAGCCCTTGTCAAGGCTTCCGGTATCACAGAACCAGACGCAATTCGCAGCGTACTCTTGCAGTCGTCGCGAACTGTCACTGAAGATCCCTTAAACCATTTTGGTTCAGGACACCTAGACGCAGCCGCAGCAGTTCAGCTAGCCCAGCGCGGACAAATCAACTTCCGCGATTTTTTCCGCTGGCTGCGCGATAACGGCTATCTCAACCCCCGCTTTTGGATTGACGGCGGCGCAGTCGCCCTGTTGCCTAAAATTGCAATGGTGCTCGGTTCTTACCTGCTGGCTTTCTTGATGCGGAATTATTTCCCCTTCGCCTGGACTTGGGGCTTTTCCGGTGGCTTGATTGCTGGTAGTTCTGGGTTCTTTTTCCTGCGGAACTTGTTTGTATTTGACTTGCCGCAGTGGCCGATGCGGGTGATGGGCAGTTCTATTCCCGAACTCGGCGGTGCAATTACTGGCAGCAGTATGCTGAATCCCTTTTTTGCTAGCGTTTTGATTCCTGGGATTTTGATTGCTTTGCTGTTGGGACATCAACAGTGGAAGTGGATCGCGATCGCCATTTCGATCGGCTTTGCTAGCAGTTTAGCGGTGAATGCTTTTGTGTCTCCCGCAGTCTGGGGATTGGGCACAGGTTTATTATCACAAACATTCTTGATTGTCAATGCTTTTCTGTGTTTCGGACTGGCGCGTTTAGCAATTAAAACAGAGGTGCGATCGGCATGAGTATTACTGTCAAAGGCAAAATTGAACGCAAAGGATTAGGCCCGGGCACTTGGGCTTTGGTTGGCGAAGATGGGGAAACTTACGAACTTAAGAATGCTCCTTCTGAGTTGAAAAAAGCTGATTTGAAAGTCAGTGTCAAAGGTGAAGTCCGCAAGGATGTGATGACTTTTGCTATGATCGGCCCGGTGCTTGAGGTGCAGTCTTTTGATGTGTTGTAGGTCGATCGACTAATCCAGCTTTCGAGCAAAAAAAACCCCGGCCAAAATTGGCTGGGGTTTATTAATCAGGGTGCATCTTTATTTACTTTCCAGTGGCTAGGACGATGTTCGGGATCAATTTGATTTTTAACCGCCGATGTACGCAGATTAACGCGGATAATTATTGATTTATTGAAATTTTGTGGTTTTGACTGCAATACGAAAAAAAAACCCGGCCAAAATTGGTCGGGAGTTAATTAATCAGGGTGCATCTACTAATTTAGTCTCCGGTTCGAGGTG
>NZ_JAUBOR010000013.1:35619-53301 GCF_036700305.1 Microcoleus sp. Z1_A1 | reverse complement strand
CCGGCCAAAATTGGTCGGGAGTTAATTAATCAGGGTGCATCTACTAATTTAGTCTCCGGTTCGAGGTGCACCTGTTCGGGACAGTTTGGGAAAATTTTGGGAAATTCGTGGTTTGGGGTGCGATCGGCAAAAAAAAGCGCAAACCAAAATTGGTCGGGAGTTAATTAATCAGGGTGCATCTACCAATTAAGCTTCCTGAGAATTCCAGCGCAATCCGGACAACCTCAAACTTTATTCAGCATCACCGTCGATATCGCAAAAAAAAACCCCAAACCAAAATTGGCGGGGAGTTAATTAATCAGGGTGCATCTACCAATTAAGCTTCCTGAGAATTCGAGCGCCATCCGGACAACCTCAAACTTTATTCAGCATCACCCTCGATACCGCAAAAAAAAACCCCAAACCAAAATTGGTCGGGAGTTATTTAATCAGGGTGCATCTACTAATTTAGTCTCCCGCCCGATGTGCACCTTTTCAGGACACTTTGGCAGAATTTTGGAGAATTTGTGGCGAGGGGGGGCGATCGACAAAAAAAACCCGGCCAAAATTGGTCGGGAGTTAATTAATCAGGGTGCATCTACCAATTAAGCTTCCTGAGAATTCGAGCGCAATCCGGACACTTACCACTAAAAACTCAAAACTCTTTTCGGTGAACCAGAGTTGCACTAGCTTGGTCTGTCGGAACTAGCAAGATTTCGCTAATATTGACGTGGGGCGATCGCGTCGCGCAAAAATACACGACATCGGCTACATCGTCCGCAGTCAGCGGTGTCAATCCTTGATAGACATTTTTTGCTTTTTCTGCATCGCCGTGAAACCGGACATTGCTAAATTCTGTTTCCACCAAACCAGGCTCTATTTCTGTCACCCGCACTGCTGTTCCCAAAAGGTCTTGTTTCAACCCTTCAGAAATAGCTCTCACTGCTGCTTTGGAAGCGCAATAAACATTACCTTTCGGATAAGCTTGGCGGCCTGCTATTGAGCCGATATTCACTACGTGGCCGCGGTTTCGGCTTACCATTCCCGGCACGATCGCACGAGTCATGTAAAGCAAGCCTTTAACATTGGTATCAATCATTTCTTCCCAATCTTGAAAGTTGCCTTCGTGCAGTTTGTCTAAACCACGGCTCAATCCCGCATTGTTAATCAGAATATCGATGTTTTTCCAGGCATCGGGAAGCGCAGTTATCGCCGATTCGACTTGCGGGCGATCGCGCACGTCCAATTCTAGTAAATAAATCTCGTTTGCCGATGCGATGGATTTTGTTTCTACAAGTTCGTTTGCCAGTCGATCAAGCTTTTCAAGACGGCGGGCTGCTAAAATTAGTTTGGCTCCACCTTTGGCGAATATCTTGGCACAGGCTGCTCCGATACCGCTACTCGCACCTGTAATGAAAACAATTTGATTTTGGATAGAAATCATACGATTTTAGATTTTAGATTTTAGATTTGGGAATTGGGAATGACTAATGAGATAAGGGTTTGGATATTTCATACTGTCAATTCAACATAATTCTTGTAGTGACGACTTTAGGGATTCAGTCCTTTCTCTTCAAGATTTTCTTGAACTCGCCACTACTAAAATTACCCAAATAATACCATCCCCTAAAAAATGCAACTGTAGACCAGCGCTCCAAACATTTAATTCATAAGTTATTCCCCATCTAAAATCTAAAATCTAAAATCTAAAATCTAAAATCTAAAATGGTATAACCCATAACACCTATTTTATTACTTGACAACCCGCAATCGCACACTAACTGTTGCAATTCCACCTTGTCGCATCAAAACTGCTGAAACCCACCGATTTTCTGGCGTAGCCGGAGCTTTACCTACTTTAAAAATTCCCCCGGCATTTAGCAACTCTAGCTCGACTTCTGAGGGATTAAAAAAGGTTTTTTCGGTAATGGGTTCCTCCAAAACAGTCCCTATTAAAATATCATCGCCGATCGGCTCTCGTACAATGGCATCAAAATAGTAATCTTCGCCTACCTTAACTTGCTCCGGCAAATTTACTTCAATTGTGGGAGGATTATTTCCAGAACTAAGCTGAGTTTGTTCTGCTAAAATCTCTTGACTAACTATTTTTTCACCTTCAAAGCGCTGCTGGGAACGGATGGTAGCTTTGAGAGTTAATTCTCTGCCATCCTTTTTTTGAGTGCCGGCAATTGTAGTTATGGTTTCTGCAATAATCGCGCTACCTTCGGTTTTCCAAGATTTGATCTCGGTGCGGTAATTTAAACTTGGATATCGATCCCAGAGTTGGGTGAGGGCTTTTTCCATGCTTTGGCCGTTTAAGCCGTCAGAATGAGTGAAATTCTGGCTGTAAAATGCCATGACTGCTTTGACATCGCGCCGGTTGGCGGCGGCGTCAATTTCTGTTAGCAGTTTTGTGAGTGGGGCGGGCGCATTTTCAGGGGTTTGGGCGATCGTTTGGGGAGTCGCCCCGATCGCACCGATCGCTCTTGCCGCACCTTGATGCAGCACGCCAGCACTTACCACTGTTAAACATAACAATATTTGAGCGATCGACTGCCCGCCGTTAAAGCCAAAAACGATCGCCCGTTGGCGCAGCCCTCGAAGCGGATCGGCTTTTTCGTCCCGACGGCTGGAAAAATACTGAGATGCACTTGGCACTAAATTCAAAAAATTACGCATTAGGTGATAATTTGGTTATTTGTCAGGAGTCGTGGCGCGGGCAACTGTTCGCCTGCAACGAAAACTGACAACGGAAGGACGGACATGGCACAATCTAATTTTAGATTGCTGATTGAAAATTGGCTGAAACTGCCGGAATAATAAGCATAATAATCTAAAACCTCAAATATAAAATTGATTGACCTGTGGAACTTGTACTTGTAAAAAAAACAAAAACCTTGACAAAAGCCCCCCTCCGGTTGTTGGTTGCAGCTAGCGGCACTGGTGGACATTTATTTCCTGCGATCGCCACCGCTAGTCAGTTGAACGACTGTCAGATCGAATGGCTAGGAGTCCCAGATCGCATGGAAACCGAATTAGTTTCATCCCTTTACCCCCTCCACACGATCGCCGTTGAAGGCTTTCAGCAGCGATTTGGACTAGGTACTGTGCGAATTTTGGGCGGACTCGTCGGCTCGATCCTTCATGTGCGGAAGTTGCTCAAAGCGGGAAATTTTCAGGGAGTCTTTACTACCGGCGGTTACATCGCAGCACCAGCAATTCTAGCGGCTCGCTCTTTGGGTTTGCCGGTGATTCTCCACGAATCTAATGCCATTCCGGGGAAGGTGACGCGCTGGTTTAGTCCTTTGTGCACTGCTGTGGCGATCGGATTTGAAGCAGCAGCCCAGCATTTACCCCGCGCCAAAACGGTGGTGGCTGGTACGCCGGTGCGATCGCAATTCCTCGCCCGCCAACCTCTAAATTTGCCAATTCCTGACAGCGTACCTGTTATTTTAGTCATGGGTGGCTCTCAAGGTGCTGTCGCAGTCAATAAGTTAGTGCGCGAGTGTGCTCCGGCTTGGTTTGATGCCGGCGCTTGGGTGGTTCACCTCACCGGAAATAATGACCCGGATGCCGAGAGTTTGAAACACGAGCAATATTTGTCAATGCCATTTTACGACAATGTGGCGAGCTTGTTGCAGCGAGCAAATTTAGCAATTAGTCGATCGGGCGCCAGTGCTCTGACAGAATTAGCAGTGACGGGCGTACCTTCTATTTTAATTCCTTTTCCTCACGCGGCTGACGACCACCAAAGATTTAATGCGGATGTATTTGCTAAAGTCGGCGCCGCTGTGGTATTCCGTCAAAGCGAACTGACAGCAGATGTCTTGCAAAGCAAAGTGTTGTATTTGTTAAGAGATTCCGAATATTTGGAAAAAATGTCTCAAGCTGCTGCTCAATTAGCGGTGACAGACAGTACAGAACGTTTGGCAAATTTGGTCAGGGAATTGGTGGTGAGGTAGCGAAAATTGGACACCGCCACTAATTTAACGAGTTCTTTTTAATGAGGGTAAAGCGTAAAACCCCTGTCCAACCAAATAACATAAAACACAGCCCCATCCCGATAACCAACCATTGGAGCCTTCCCGCAAAACCGAAAAGCAATAAAATTTACATCATCCTTAAGATGGCTGGGAATAGGTGCTCTAATGGAACTTCGGGCTATCTTCTCGTAGCCCAATCCGTGACGGGGACAAGCATTAATCTCACTCCAGGTAAGCTGATTTAATTTGTAGAGCGTATCTGCAAAAGCAGCCTTTTCATCTTTTGTGCATTGAGAAAGAGAGTAATCTTTATTCATGTATCGCAAAGAAAATAGAGGTGACTCCTGCTCTGGCGGTAAATCAACAATTTCTCTAGGTGAAATCCTTTTCCCTTTTTCTTGGCGTTGATTTGCCTTAAGATGCTTCTTCACAATTGAGTTGAGTCTTGAAGTATTTTTTCAGGGATTGATGAGTAATTTTTCCGCTATTTTGAGCAGCAAGTTTCCAGGGATATTCTTCGTGTGTCATGTTCCTTAACTTCCATGCAGCAAACTGCCCAAACACAGAGTAAACTTCATCAAGCAGGCTCTTAGTTTTTTCTTCGTAAATCGAAAAGTCTATATATTCAGGACGTGGAATTGCACCAGTACCATACTTTTTATAGTGACGGTACAAATCAGGAACAACGGGCCCGTGAGTCCATGCTTCTATGGCTTCAAGAAATAGCGGTTCATCGTACAAAGCTAAATGAAAGCCTTGAGCATAGTAAACCAATTTCTGAAGCTTGAGATTAGATATCAGATCGCCAGCATCTTCACTTGCCTGAGCCAAAAAGTATTCGGCTGCATCATAACAACTCAGCATAACTTACTTGGTAGTCATTAAACGGCAAAACTAGAACGAGATTTTTTTGACACTCCCGCGACTCAAGCAGACTATATTTGTCTGGAGACGTTTTCACGGGGAATTGCGAGCCGTGTCACTTTATTTACATTATACTATATTTTCTCAATCTATGCCATATTCAATTTAACAAAATTAACTACCGATTCTAATCCTTCCTTTGTCTTCAAGTTAGTAAAAACAAAAGGTTTCTCCCCCCGCATTTTTTTCGCGTCCCGTTCCATCACGCCTAAATCTGCTCCTACATAAGGTGCGAGGTCTGTTTTATTAATTACCAACATATCAGATTTAGTAATTCCTGGCCCGCCTTTGCGCGGAATTTTATCGCCTGCTGCGACATCGATTACGTAAATTGTTAAATCTACTAACTCCGGGCTAAACGTTGCCGCCAAGTTATCGCCGCCGCTTTCGACAAATACTAAATCTAAATCAGTGAATTTGTGTTCTAACTCTTCTATAGCTACTAAGTTTATCGAAGCATCTTCGCGGATGGCTGTGTGGGGACAGCCTCCTGTTTCTACGCCCAAAATTCGATCGCTCTCTAAAGCTTGACTCCGAACCAAAAATTGGGCATCTTCCTGAGTATAGATATCATTAGTAACAACCGCAATCTGGTATTGCTGCCGCAGCGCCTTGCACAAAGCATCAAGTAAAGCAGTTTTCCCCGAACCAACTGGCCCAGCAATTCCTACACGAAAAGCACCCATAGCGATTTTAGATTTTAGATTTTAGATTTTAGATTTTCTGATTTTCTGATTTGGGATTTGGGATTGAGGGATTTGGGATTGAAGGATTTTCAACTGCGAAACAACCGAGTGTACTGAGTTTCGTGCGCCATGCTAGCCAGTCCTAATCCCCAACTGCAACTGCCAAGCTCATCATCTTCTAATTTTAAAACTTCTTGCGCCGTACAGCTAATTTGAAACTGCAAATCTAACAGTAACTGTTGACCGGCTGTTTGACCGAGGGGAATCAGTTTCACGCCCGCACTCGCCAAATTGGCAGCCCAACTGTACAAATATCCTAACACGGCCGCTTCCTCTTCAATCTGCCAGTTGGCGGCGGCAATGCCAAAGCCGATCGCAAAATTGCACGGATTGCCGCCAAATTCCACCAAATCTTTTACACTTGTTGTTAACCCAGAAGCAACGGGCGATTCCCTGCGGGATAGCTTCGCTTCACGCAAATCCAGCAGCAACCTCACCAAAGTCCGCCCCATTTGCCAACTTTGCAAGCGCAACTCTTCTGTTTCCTTAGCAGCCGTCGCCCAAGCATTCCAGTAATTCAAAGCCGTCAAATCCCCCATCTGTGCCGCCCTCAAAGCCCTTACCACCACAGCGGCTTCTACTCGCACAGCCCCGAATTGCAGCGAATTTTCTAACCAATTCCTCAAAGTAATCTCGCTGTCGATCGTACCGGTTTCTACCAGACTTTCGATTCCCTCAGAATAACTATAAGCTCCCACAGGTGCAAAAGCTAACTGCAACAAAGATAAAAGTTGATTGTTCACTGTTGACTGTTGACCAAGAATTTGTTGATGGTACCCGCCACGTGATTTATCCGGGGAATCAATCGAAAATCGAAAATCGAAAATCCTCAAGCCCCCGAATTTATCTCGCGCAAGTCAATCCAAAATCTAAAATCTAAAATCTAAAATCTAAAATCTAAAATCGAATGACTGTTGACTGTTGACTTCTTGCTTCTTCAATAGCCGAAAGCAATTTAGTCATAAGCCCTCGGATTTATCGGTGGGAGTAAATCTAAAATCTAAAATCTAAAATCTAAAATCTAATGGCTGTGCCCGTAAGCGCCCATTTCCGGCTGAAACGGCACAATTTCCTCTGTTACTTCCAAACCCATTTTTTCTAGCATTCCCTGCAACACAGAGTCGGGAGAAAGCCTTAAATAATTATCGGCAACTTCTAAAGCTACGTGGCGGTTTCCTAAATGATAAGCCGCCCGCATCAGTAGCAGCGGGCTTGAGGCCCGCGCTGTCAGCACGAGTTCGGGTTTTGCACTTACCAGTACCAAACAGCTACCGTCTTCCGACTGCAATAAATCTCGATCGCGCAATACTGTACCTCTGGGCAAACTCAGGTGCAGCCTTTCCCCCGTTTCTGTCTCGAATCGGTGGCGGCTGCGAGTGCGATCGTCCGCTGTCATTGGTAAAGTAAAGCTGACAACAGCATCGGGATTTGCTGGTAAATGTTTTGTGAATGTTAGCATTTTTCTATTCTATTCCTCAGAACCCTTCACTTTACATCGAGTTTTTGAGGAATATCTTTTTTATAGCCGAAGGAATAAGGAAGACCGAAATTGCCATTTTCAGCTCATGTTTCAGGAATTAAAAACGTTTTAATCGTCTTGGCGATCGCTATATCTCATTGCGATTTACAGCCAGTTGAAAAATATTCATCTCTCTGAACCGCTCCCGTTCTTGTCTGTTTACCACATTTTTGTCATCTTGTCAAGCATTTTATCACAGACGATCGCCCTTTTTTCAAAAAATTTTGCATATCGTCTAGTAACTCGAACAATTTAAATCTCCAATATATTGTTGGGGGGAGGTAGCGCTTAGGCATCCTGCCTGCCATTAACAAGCTTTTATGGAGAAGTCTAATAGAACGGGAGAGGAAGAAAGACTCAAACCCTCAAGCTTATTGATTGCCCGCTTGTTGCAGTCGCAGCAGTTCGGCTTGAATTCGCTGTTTGACTGCCGGGTCCGCTTGCTGGAGCAAAGTAAGCTGGTTGAAGCGACTAACTGTCAAACCATTGGTTTCGATAACTTTTTTAGCTTGTTGGCAGTAATTCACCGCGATGCCGCGAACACCTCCAGACAACCTATTAATTTGCTGAGTTTCGTTGCACACTACTCTGGGAACCGATCCCCCAGCCATTCCTTTAATTTCGTTATAAGCTTCCACCCGTCTGGGTTCTATTGCCAACACAGCACGAGCGTAGCTAGTAATTTCTTGGCTGCTAATTTCTTGAGCTTGGGCTGCCGATCCGAAAACGAGGTTTGGGGATTGTCCATACAAACCGGGCGCCCATCCGCTAGCTAAAGCTGCTGCAGAAATGATGCCTGCAAACAGCGATTGTCGCAGCATCCGGTTAATGCCAAATTTAGAGGTGTTTAGTGAGGTGTTCATGGTCGTCGGTGATTGCTTACGTGTAGATAAAAATGACACAGCGCTTGGAGGCTCAATCTTTTTGAATAATGTGGTGGCTAAAAAGTTCCTGCCTAGGAGTGACTATTTTGAATTCCAGCAGGATGCTTTGGAAGTTGCTACGACGATCGACTTTTTAGCAAATTAGATAATTTGATTCATTCTAGCATCTGTGGGAAGTTGACAATATTCAAACTTGAGATAGTAATTTTAATTACAGAGCGTTCCCGAGTTGCCAGAGGCAATAATTCTCAAAACGCAAATATTAAATAATTCTAAAAGTTATTGACAAATTACTCGCCTTAATTAGTCTAATCAAGGTACGCCCTAGCAAAGCTATCTTCCCGCCAGGGTTCCCGTTCCCCGTAGGGGTTCCCGTAGGGTAGGGTAGGGAAGCGCCTGGAAGGCTAGGTCAATCGATTTTAGATTTTAGATTTTAGATTTTACAATACTTCGGACAGTTTTTGATTGCCCACCGTAAAATAAGGGTTTCAGGGCGATTGGACAATCAAGCTGCCAACCGAAAATCAAGGGTTTCACACTATGAGATAAAAATATTCCGCACTATTGATTTTAGATTTTAGATTTTAGAATTGAAGCATTGACTTGCGCGAGATCAATTCGGGGGATCCTTTATCGGATACAGGTTTTTTATTTCTGGACGGATTCATCACGTGGCGGGTATCCTGGATGCGAGGGGGTCAAATTTAGCAGCAATCGCACTCCTCAATTGCGGCGATGATTTATCTAATGTTAAGCGATGGTGCATTTGTCGATCGACAAAATCCCCCACTGCTTTGGCTGCTGACGACGCCCAAGCCGGAACAAAAATCATGTTTTACTACCCGAAGATAGAGACAGCAACAGGGTACTAGACATTAAAATCTTGTTATCAAAATGCGCGCTATCTGTTTTTGGCAGTCAACGCGCAGGCGTGGGATTCCAGTTCTCGCTTCCTCCAGTTTGGGGCTGTGAAAACTTGTCTGGGAGTTAGCCAGAAACCTGGTTTTTCTACGAAATAAAATCGTTACAGCCACCAGCAAAAGCAGACAAACCCGGAAAGCTGGAATTTTTGGGGCTCAGTTTGCTTGTCATCTCGATCGCAGATAGCGATTTTGTGCAAGCATTATCGTAGCAATTTAACAATTATTAATTACCCATTGCCCATGAAAAGTCAAAAAGAAATTTGGCGAGTTATTCTCGCAGTAGCTATCAGTATTGTAGGCGTGCTGCACTTTGCAGTACCCGCACCTTTTATCAGAATTGTGCCGCCCCAGCTTCCTTACCCGGAAGCATTGGTTTATATCAGCGGTTTTTTCGAGATTTTGGGCGGAATTGGGCTGTTAGTTCCTCCTGTCAGCAGGGCGGCGGCGTGGGGGTTAATTGCCTTGTTTATTGCCGTGTTTCCAGCTAATATCAATCAAGCCGTCAACAACATTCCGATAGAAGGGATTCCCCACAACCAATTACTGTATTGGTTGAGGCTGCCTTTTCAAGCTGTCTTCATTGCTTGGGCCTGGGTTTATACCAAACCAGACGAAGGTAAACCCCGGGCTTCTATAGTTCCAGATACAACAGAAAACGCCCAATGAAGCAGTTCGACTACTCTGTGGATTTTAAAAACATCGACTTTAGACAGCACCCGGAACTTTATCGGGTAGGGAAAGGAGAACAGGGAGTGCTGTTGGTTGAACCATACAAAGGAGAAATTTTGCCTTTCTGGAGATTTAAGACTCCTGAAATTGCCAGGGAGTCTAGCAGCAAAATTTACTCCTTGTTTTTAGAGTATCTCGATGCCGATGATTTTGTGGGAGCCGACATGGCCCGCAAGTTCTTGCAGATGGGGTACACTCGATCCCGTCGCTACGCTAACCACAAAAGCGGCCGAAAATACCAGCAAAACCCTCAAAAGCTGAAGTCTGTTGCAGAGCAAACCGCCGCTCGAAAAGATATTTTGCCGCTCGAAACTGATCCGGTGAAAGCCGAATCCGCCGCCATTTTTAAAGAGAAATGGATGCTGGCTAAAATCAACGAGAAATATCTCCAGCTTTTAGCCAGACATCGGCAGATGTACGAATCTTAGTTAGTCAACGCTGAGGATTGACATACAGTTACCAAGAAATTGGGTCTAAAGCCCCGTCATAAGCTTGACGGCTTTAATTAATTATCAACTTTTGTTAATTGTTTTCTTGAACTTTCTTGCATTGTGTTCATTGTAGAGTAAAATAACTAGACTACAGGTAGAATAACCGCCGATACACATGAGACACCACGCTCAAACGACAGGTCGGAAAACAATAATGGTTAGTGGGTGGCGAAAACCACGAAAAACATAGCTGGGCTAACTAATGTAAGCCAAAATCAGAGACTAAACTTTTTATTTCTAAAATGTACTGTGGGGCACACAGAAACAAGAGAAGCAATTCTCGAAAGCTTGGGGAGACAAACCCTCGCGAGGCTATCTAAATTAAGCTCGATATTTGGTTCTTTTGAACGGATACCTGGTTTAAACACTGCCACAAGGATAGATAGTTTTAAGGTATGTCGCAGAACCAAGAATCCCCTCGCCTTCAGGCAGGGGAGTGTCAAAAAAACTCAGGACTTAGACTTTAGCCCCGTCGGCAGCAGTGTAGTTGTGCTTGCCTATCGGGGCCTGCTCTATTTGCTTGACCCTACTATTTACTCGTCATCTTCTTCCGTCTGCCACTGTCGCCAAATTTCAAAGGCATTAAAGCCCCTGTATTGCAGGTAATTCAAGACTTTGCCCTTGGTTTTCGGATCTGCTTTACCCCAAGTATCGATCTTGTATTTCCGCATGACTTTGGCTTTTAATTCGGCCAGTTTTTCTGCTTCGGAGTCCTGATTTTCTGCAATTTCTTCTTCCCAGACTTGCTCGAACAAATCGTTGGTAATTCCTTTTTGCAGGCACTTGCGCTTGATGGCAGACTTTCCGTATTTGCCTGCTGCAGAGGCGATCGAGTTTGCCACCAAGCGAGTGTCAGACTGATAGCCCCGGTCTTGAATTTGCGCGATCGCCTCCAATATTTCCTCATTGCCAAAACCTTTCTCTTGCCCCTTTTTGCGAAGTTCAGAGGCACTGTAGTCTTTGCGAGACAAGAGAAAATAGAAATAGTCAAGACAGCTCATCAGTTAAATCGAAGGGTGGCGCGCAAATACTCGTGTAGCGAAGCCAAATCCAGTAGCCTTGCTATCGGCTGACTGCATCGAGATCGCCTCTATTCTTCTGTATCCTCCTCTTCATCATCCAATTCCACATCCGGTCTGTCCACATCGATCTGAATCAAGCGAATGTGCTTGTATCCGAGCTTAATTTCAAACTCGTCTCCCGGCTTTAATCCCATTTCTTGGGTATAATTTGCCCCGATCACGATCGAACCATTCTTGTGAACGCTAGCTCGATAACTCGCTTCTCGCCCGCGTCCGTCTGCTTTAGACTTCTCTAGCTCAATGCCCTTAGCAGCTAACACTGCATCGTAAAACTCAGCCAGATTAATCCGGGTTTCTCCACTTTTGCTGACAGTGAAGTAGCCGCAAAGCTTCGCAAGTTCTCTGCGTGGCAAATCACTGCCTTTGATTTTTTGAAGCAGACCTTTTCCTGTTAAGGGTGCTGTAGCTGTTTCTGCCATTGACCGTACCTCGCTTATTGGACTTTACTTATATCAATTACAACACATTAGATTAACTTTGTTTCACTGTCAATACTAATAATTCTGAATATTAAGATTCTGGATAAATTTCTGCGGCCTCAAGACCGGGGGTGCAAGTAAGGATGCTCGAAGGGCGATCAATTTGCTCCTCGCGGCCCAAATCCTTGTGTAAGCCTTGGAGCGATCGCGCGGGGAATTATTGTCGCAAATTAAATGCTTTACTTTTTTACAGTAAAGTCTGTTCCCTGCATTCACCAATCCCCGATTGTGTCTGCGGTCAAGGTCAAAATAAGACAGCCATGAATGGAAATACCTAGAACGCGGCCACTGCAAATCTGCCGAAAGCATTTACCGGCGCGGGGTTAACTTTTACCTCAACAAGACGAGGCAGCACTTGTTCTCGATGCCACTGCCAGCTACTTGTAAATTCTATTTTTACGGCTGGAAATCCCCTCAAAACCCCAAATACCAACGAGCAATCTTCTATTAAGGTTTTGGGCATATAACTTGCACAGAACGCAGTCTGGGGAAGGCAATCCGGTAAAAATTGCAGGAAATTTCACCGGTTGGTTGAACGGGTTTAAGCTAAAACCCGACTCCATGGGCGCGGCGGCAGAAACATCGGGCAGCCACTAAGAGGAGAATAGTTTTGATCGGGCGAGATTGCTTCGCGACTCTTAACACTTCGCCACGAATCAGTAGATTTCTAGGGGGAACTGGCGAAAATCTTCCTCCTCGGGCCCCAAGCCAGAGAATTTGAGGTTATTTCCACAGGGGAATTGAAAAAGACCGAGTTTAATGCACAACAGCTTAAATGTTTGATGCACTACAAATTAGCAGCGGTTCCCGACATGGAGTTTCGATGGAAATGTATTGGTTTCGAGTCGTGGCCTGTAAACTGCCATACTCTCAAAATTTATGCACCAACTGGAGGGGCGCGTCAATCGATTTTAGATTTTAGATTTTAGATTTTAGATTTAAGCCTTGACCCCACGGATAAATACGTTCGGCAAGTTTCATCGGATACAGGTTTTTTATTTCACCGGTCCTGAGTCTGCTTTCGGCATGAATCACGTGGCGGGTATCCTGGATGCGAGGAGGTCAAACTCACAGCCGCTTCCATAATTAATTATTGTTAAATAAGCGCGCTGACGGTGAGGACGTTCTTAATTGTGGCAACTCTGGCTTTTATTGTCTTGTGCCGAATGAGGAATGCTCGTGCTGCCGAATCAGCCCGCTCAAAAACGCAGACAAGCCACCGACTCCTGTCGTGGAGAGATCAAAATTTTAGACTCTTGTTCCATTTCCCAGATTTATCTGTGGAGTAAATTTAAAATCTCAAATCGTTCGACTCAGGACTCAAGCCGAGGTCTAAAATCTCAAATCGACTGACGCATTCTATGATTAAGCAGTCCCGGACTTACTTTCTCGACGAGAAACCCAGTTTCTTCCTCGATGCTTAGTTGGGCTGCTGCTTATTTTCGGTAAAAACCGACTTGATGAAGGTAAGTCCGAGATTCGATCGAGCAGTATACTTTCGATCGCTTTGCCAGCGGCAGCCGATCGCGAATGGCCAGCAAAAACCCCACCCAGTTTGGAGCCAGGCCAAGAGAGTCTAAATTCAGCATTGCAGTGGGCGATCGCTTTTAGTGACGTTGTTGCAGGTAATTTTGCGACAGGGGAGTCCGTACCGCCGGCAGTAACTCTTCTGGTTTCGGACCTCGCTGGTTCGAGTACCGCCACCCAAAAAAGCCAGCACTAAAAGCAACGGACAACAAGCAAAGCATCAGGGTAACAGATTTTTTCAGCCCCGGTTTTTTTAACGGTTTCTGAGTCGATGCAGCGGCGCGAGTTGCTTGGATCGCTGAACACTCAGAATTAGGAATAGAGGAGGGCGAAGCCGTCGGTGAGTTCGGTGAGTTAGTAGCATCCGCTCGATCGTTCTGGTGAACCCAATCCCTACGATCTTTTAATTGGTTGGGATATTCCCAGACTTCGCCGTCAGAATTGTCTGACTCATGGGATCGATTCGCTGGGATTGGGGGGTATTGGGCGATCGCCGAAACCGAAGACGGGGCCTTCCATTCTGTACCCGCGAGCGCCGGTGGCGTTCCCGGCGCGATTATGTGCACCATAGAACCGGATGTCGCGCTGTGGGCTGGCGCGCCGGTCAAATAGCCGTCAAAGTCCGGGTGCTGATAGAGAATGGGCAAAGCCCAGTATAGCTGGTGAGAACCGTAGGCAGAAATTAGCCCAGCTCTGGCACGGCTCAGGCTGAGATCGACTGGATAGCCTTGATTGAGGTTGCGGTAAAACAAACGCGTGAGAGTTAGGGCTACATCGTCGGGGATGCTTTCTGCCATTGCTAGCACTGCCGGAATTCCACGCTTGACTAGAGCTTCGGTTAAGTTCCGTTCCGGGCTGTCGTCCGCGAGGTCTGAGGGGTCGCCGTAGGCGCCGCGGCAGGAGTTGAACACGGCCATCTGAATACCGTTGTTAACGAGCAATCCAGCTAAGTCGTCGCCACTGAGGGTTTCGGTTAAGCCGGTGCGGCTGCTGACTAGGTAGAGTTCCCCACCTCTGGAACCTAAGTTGCTGTGGCCTGCGTAGTGCAGGACTTGGTAGTGTCCTTGTTCTAGGGCTTGGGTAAGTTGTTCTCGATCGGGCTGTTCGAGAATAGTCAGTTGAATTTCCGGGCAATGGGGGCTGTTTTTGAGAGGATGACCGGTGCGGTTTTGGAGTTCTTGCTGCAAATGGAGCACTTCTCGCTTGAGCTGCAAGCTGTCTCGATCGCTCGGAGAGGCGATCGCCATTAAAATTTTTAGTGGCCCGCCACTAGGCAGTATCCGGGTTTGCTTGAACAAACTTGTACCTGGTTGGTAGCGAGAAAATACGACATCGGTGCCGGTTGCCAAAGGGCGATCGCCGGCGTGCAGAACTTCCCACGGCAGTCGTGGCAAGCGCCGGCCTTTGAGTCCGAGTCGCAGTTGCAGCACTTCTCGGCGGTGCTGGGCTATGCCTTGAGCGCAAGTCCAGCTATCGCGCAAGTTTCCTTGAAACAGCCCGCTGTATAATTGTTGCCCCAGGGCTACTAAATTCGGCGCTGAGTTGTTTCCCGAACGGGAGAGGCCGCGACCGGCAAAACTGCTTCCCTGTACTGCTTTTCCCTGGAGCAAGCCCACCAGCGGGTCGTTCATCAGTTGAGCAGACAGTGCCAGCCATTCGTCGATCGGCCAGCGGACTTGTTGTTCGGCTAAGGGTACACCGGGTGCAACCCTTTCTGTCCGCACTAGATATTCATCGTCCCCAACGGGGGTGACTGAGAGTTGAAATTCCTGGCTCACCGATTTAGCGCCCTCCCGCCTTAATTCTGAATTTGCCTGCGTTTTTGCGGCTAGCAATAGCGCTCGGCAACATATTTTTTACTCTTCCAATCAAAGTTTCTGAATGCGCTTCCCCCGATCGGGCGATCGCTAGGGTCATGTATATTTGTTCAAACACTTTGAGGATATAAAAGTTGTACTTTAATAACAGTTTATTAGTTTTGATTGCCCTGTGGCTCGGTGAAAGCCGAATTTTCTCCAATCTTGCTATCTTTAACATTTTGCACCTCTACCGCAGACCCCTTTAGATTCGTCGTGAACTTGAGTTTCTCATTGCTGAGTAAAGTTAAATTGGAGGCACTTTACCAGGCGGATCTCTAGTTCTTATTAAAATTACTTCGGCTCTCGCCAACCGGTTTCAGGGCAATATCGCAGGCAAATTTGAGTATTTTATTTTTTTGGGAGAGGGGTCGATCGGTCTTTACCGCTTATCCTGTACCACCAACCCCCCATGTGTAATCTTGATTTTGTGTCAATTAATTAATTGGTCAGCCCTGGGTTCTCATCCGTAAGCCCTCCGCCCTCATCCTTAAGACCTCCGTGGCGATCGATAATCGATACTTCACCATCGATAATTCCTAATAATTTATTGCTAATTTACCGCTTTCATGATATAGAAAATTTTTAATTTAACTGTTTTAATCGAGTTAAAGTTAAGCAGCAAAAATAAACATCAGCAGCCAAGAACTCTCAACAATACAACGACCATAAAATTGTTCCGGTACTCTCAAGCAACTCTTTTTTTGGCATCTAGAGGATTACCCCTCATCAGGCCGGTTTCTCGGAGAATTATTGGACTTGGTAGCGAAGCCGTTACAAAACAACAGGGTTGGGCAGCCTCGCCGTGGGTCATGCCCGCTCAAAATGCCGAGCTTGCAACAGTCACCAAAAACTACTTCTGCGTCACATACCATTTGAAAGCAAATCTTACAATCTGCCTGAAGATAGATATATTTTGGCAGAACTCTTAGTATTGATCCGAAAAAAAACTCAGTTCGCGAGGTTTCCTCGAATGAGAGAAAATTGTGCCACTAAAAATTAGAACAAATATTTGGTCGGGGGAATTATCTAAATTTCTAATTAATCATCGGGAACTAAAATTACGAGGGTGCTGTCGTTTAGTCAAGAGATTCAAATCCTAGGTCAGGGAAGGATTTGTCAAAGCTGGGAGTGTTACAAAACTTCAATACACCCAGCCTAGATCGGAAAAAAAGCAAGGGTAGAATTTGGGGGACAGAGGTTTTGGGTAGTTATTTAGGAGTTGTCAGTTGCGAGTTTAAATTCAGCTAATTCACTGTAGAAATTACGTAGAAACTCTACAGGCAGGGGCCCTTCGGCGCAGCTTACTGTAGAAAATACCGAGAACATCTTAAAAGCTCGGAGCTTCGGCGTAGCACTTACAGTGTAGGTTGCGGATTAATTGATTTTGGTACGCAATGGCAGAATATAAAACTCGCAAAATAGCGAAAAAAACCTTGCAGTTTAAGTGGCATCTATAATAGTAAAGATGAGGAAACCAGCTCCTATAGGGGGCGAAAGCATGAAGTAAAAAAAAAACTTCTGCAGCCTCCTGTTTGCTGATAAATTGATTCTAAGAAGCTTACCATTTTTTGGGAAATATCAACAATGGATGAACTAACGTTGTTAGAAGAAGGAGCGGGAACACTTTTTCCCGCTCAAGATGAAACACAAAAGCCAGTCGGGGATTTAGGCGACGACAGCTCTACAATTTCCGATGAGGAGTTAGCCGAGTTAATTCAGATAGCGCTCACCGAAAACACCGACGGCATTACCACCACATTTCCAGCTCTGTCTAACGGCGTACTGGAAGAAGGTGCTGCTGATGACAGCCAAATGGCGGAATCTAACGGCGTACTAGAAGAAGGTGTGGGCGACATAGATGACTTAGATGATGACAGCGGCATCGATCGCCGCCGAACCGTCGTCGGTACCGATGACGATGACTTAATTGTCGCCACCGGCGAACAGGATGAGATATTCGGCAAAAAAGGCAAGGACAGAATCAAAGGAAACCGAGGCAAAAAAAATAAAATCTTCGGCGGTAAAGATGACGACGATTGCGAGGGCGGCGATGACGACGATGAAATAAGAGGCGATCTGGGCAAAGATACCGTCATGGGCGGCAACGGCAACGACACCCTTAACGGCGGTAAAGACAACGATACCGTGATGGGTGGCAGTGGCAACGACATCTGCGAAGGCGATGACGGCGATGACTGGACCCACGGCAACGAAGGAGATGATGACGTTGACGGCGGCGCCGGCAACGATACCGTCTATGGCGGCAAAGGCAACGACGATTGTGAGGGCAGCGAAGGCAACGATGCAGTCAGGGGCGACACAGGCAACGACAACGTTAGCGGCGGCGACGGCAACGATACCGTTAACGGTGGCAAAGATAACGATACCGTGATGGGCGATGCCGGCAGCGACGTTTGCATGGGTGACGACGGCGACGACAGCGTGATGGGCGGCGACGGCGACGACAGCGTGATGGGCGGTGCCGGCAGCGACGTTTGCATGGGTGACGACGGCGACGACAGCGTGATGGGCGGCGACGGCGACGACAGCGTGATGG
>NZ_JAUBOR010000013.1:34240-35519 GCF_036700305.1 Microcoleus sp. Z1_A1 | reverse complement strand
GCGGTGCTGGCAACGATACCCTCGTGACTGGCGACGGCAATGACATGGCAGACGGTGGCGACGGCGACGACAGCGTTAGCGGCGGCGGCAACGGCGACGATACGCTGATGGGCGGCGAGGGCAACGATACCCTGATGGGCGGTACTGGCAACCATACCTGTGTCGGCGGTGCTGGAGATGACGTTTATGTCGTGAGTAACAGTACCTCTGGGGCAAAAGCAGTCATCACTGACTACACAGACGGCAGCGACAAATTTCTGCTGTTTGGCGACTTGAACTTTAGCAGCTTGACCTTTATACAAGTCGGTGGCGATACCGAAATTCGGGTCAATAACTTTGCCTTGGCGCTATTGTTGAATGTCAACGCAACGCTGATCACTGCTGGCGACTTTTTGGAAGTTAATCCTGAAACTCCAACTCAAACTCAAACTCCAACTCCAACTCCAACTCCAAGTCAAACTCTCACTCCGATTTTTAACCCTCCGCGAGTGGAAGCTAATAATAGCTTGACTGCTGGTTCCAGCGGCGGCGAGCAAACTATTACTTCTGAGTTGTTGCGGTTTGTCGATGACGAGCAAGGTCCTAGCGGCACAGTCTTCAAGTTAACCGAGCTACCCGATGCTACAACCGGCCAACTATTGTTTAATGGAGTCGCCGTAACACAAGTCGGTTTTACCTTCACTCAAGCAGACATTAACGCAGGCTTGGTAAGGTTCAAAGCGACAGTAGGTTTTGTCGGTGCGCTGAGTTTTGGTTTTGAAGTTAGCAACGGCAAACGATCTCTCACCGGCCAGCGTTTTAGCTTGAACATCGAGCAAAATGTCTTTAAGTTTAGTGGCACTACAGCACCTCAAGTTATTGTCGGTTCTGCGACGCTGGATAACGATATTGAAGGCAGCGATGGTGACGATAACATTACAGCCGGCAAAGGCAAAGACAAAATCATCGGCGGCAAAGGCAAGGACACAATTAAAGGCGGCGATGGCGATGACGATATCGACGGCGGCGATGACGATGACGATATCGAAGTTGGCCTAGGCAAAAACAAAATAAAAGGAGGCTTGGGCAAAGACAAAATTCAAGGCGGCGATGACGATGACGATATCGACGGCGGCGATGATGATGACGATATCATCGGTGGTAAAGGCAAAAACACGCTAAAAGGCGGCTTGGGCAAAGACAAAGTTCAAGGCGGCGATGATGATGACGATATCGACGGCGGCGATGATGATGACGATATCATCGGTGGTAAAGGCAAAAACACGCTAAAAGGCGGCTT
>NZ_JAUBOR010000013.1:33039-34140 GCF_036700305.1 Microcoleus sp. Z1_A1 | reverse complement strand
GGGCAACGACAAAGTTCAAGGCGGCGATGATGATGACGAGATCGAAGGTGGTCTAGGAACCAATACTCTAATTGGGGGTAGTGGAAAGGATCGCTTTATTTACCGCACTTCTCGCCAAGAGATTCAAACAGTTGTAGAAGCTGACTTTATTACTGACTTTAGTGTCGATGACGATGTTTTAGAGCTTTCTACGGCAGCTTTTGGTAATCTCACCGTTTCTAGCTTGACCCGACTGGAGATTACTGCTACTTCTACTGTGGGGTCGATCGGCAGCGCTAACTTGCTCGATTTCAGCCTGGATACCACTGTTAACAGCATCGCGTCTTTGCAAGCGCGGTTTATAGCTTTGGGTGGCAACCGAGAAGCGCCTACTTTCTGTCAGTTTATAGATGCCGAGACCGGTCGTGCTGTACTGGTATTTGCTGTTGGGGCGCGCTTTGAAGTTCTCACGAGTTTCTCGGCAAGCATTCGCCTGCAAGTCAGTAACTTTGTCTTCAGCGGCACGTCACTAAATGTTCCTGTCGGTACTGCTGGTGCTGACAATGTGAATTTCGGCACTTATCCGGCTGCCGTTAATTTCGATGGTTTAGCAGGCGATGACAACATTGTCGGCAGCAATTTTAACGATACCATCCTTGGCGGCGACGGCAACGATACCATCACCGGCGGCCTTGGTTTGGATGTCATAAGCGGCGGCAGTGGTGCGGATCTGTTTGTTTACAGGACAACGAAAGAAGGCGGCGATAAAATTGCTGACTTTACTGTTGGGGTGGACAAATTCGAGTTTAGCGCGAGCGCTTTCGGCAATTTGACTACGACTAACTTTGACGGTGTTAGCGGTTCAACTCCTGACATTACTGGCAAAGAGTTAGTGATTTTCACAGGTGGCAGTTATGCCTCTTTGCAAGATGCACAAGCTAAAGCCCTGGGCAATTCTACAACTGCTGGTTTCTTCGCCTTTACTAATGCGTCGAACGAAACAGAGTTGTATTTTGACTCGAACGGTACCGTAGCCGGTGGTTCGACCTTGATTGCGAATCTGGGTACTGCTGCTAGCAATCTGGGAACGGCGGACTTTGTATTTACAGGTACGATCGCATC